>JALSMF010000456.1 GCA_026987795.1 Bacteroidales bacterium | reverse complement strand
TGATTATTCGGCAGGATTGTTTTTAAAATCCCGAAACAGTAAAAAAAGCAGCGGCAGCATTGAATGGCTCGGAGTTGCTCCTGTTTTTGACGACGGTACGAGCAGAACGATAGGAAACTTCAGTGTAACATCTTTACCCGGCAGTGAAAAAGAAATTGAAATGATTGACAGTTTGTTTACCGCCGAAAACAAGAACGTTAAAGATGTTTTAAGAAAACAGGCAACAGAAACTTTTATTAAACAGGAAAATTTAAAAGACTACAAATACATACACATTGCAACACACGGAATTGTAGATACCTACGAACCAAAACTCTCCGGACTTATATTTTATCCCGAAAACGGCAAAAACGACGGTATTTTGTATTCCGGAGAAATTTACAATTTAGAACTTAACGCCGATTTGGTAGTCCTTTCCGCTTGTGAAACAGGTATAGGTAAAATATCTAAAAGTGAGGGAGTTATAGGACTTTCGAGAGCCTTGCTTTATGCGGGAGCAAAAAATATTATAGTTTCTTTGTGGAAAGTCTCGGACGAATCAACAACAAAACTTATGTTCAGCTTCTATAAAAATATGCTGACCGAAAAAGAAGATAAATCAACAGCATTATATGAAGCTAAAACTGATATGATTAAAAACGGAGGAACTTATGCACATCCGTTTTTTTGGTCGCCTTTTGTGTTAATAGGAAATTAGAAAATGACAATAAATTGTAACGGAAAATTACTCGATTTATCAGAACCTAAAATTGCCGGAATTTTAAATATTACGCCCGATTCGTTTTATGACGGAGGAAAATATACGGCAGAGAAGGAAATATCTTTTAAAGTAAAGGAGCTTGTAAGCGAAGGTGCCGATATTATAGATGTCGGAGCATTTTCATCTCGTCCCGGTGCCGAGTTTATTTCTGCAAAAGAAGAAAAAAAACGACTTGACAGAGCTTTGAATATTATCAGAGATATATTTCCCGATATTATTTTATCAGTTGACACATACAGGTCTGAAATTGCCGAATTTGTCGTCAATAATTACAATGTTGATATTATTAATGATATTTCCGGCGGGAATTTTGACAAAAAAATGTTTGATACAGCAGCACGCCTGCAGGTTCCTTATATAATTATGCACATTAAAGGAACGCCTGCTGATATGCAAAACAATCCTCAGTATGATGACGTTATAAAAGAACTTTTAAAATATTTCTCGGAAAAAATTGAAATTGCAAAAAAAACAGGTATTAACGATATTATTATAGATCCGGGTTTTGGCTTCGGGAAAACAATAAAACACAACTATCAAATATTAAGCGGGTTAGAGTTGTTTCAGATAGCCGAAAGACCTGTTTTAGTCGGCTTGTCAAGAAAATCAATGATTTATAAATTAAATAATGAAACTCCGGAAGACGCTTTACCCGGAACTATTGCCTTAAATATGATTGCTCTGCAGAAAGGAGCAAATATCTTGAGAGTTCATGACGTAAAAGAAACAAAGCAAATTGTTGAAGTTTTCAAAAAGTTGCGGTAATTAATTAGATATAGAGGCTTAATGAAATGAAATTTAATGATTTAGACATAGAAAATTGGAAAGAGCTTGATATAAACGTTGATAGTTTATGGTTAATTGGAGAACGAGACAAATCGGGTAAACATGCAAATGTATATCATGGAAATTTTATTCCGCAAATTCCAAATCAATTAATCAGAAGATATACCAAAAAGGATGAAATTGTTTTAGACCCATTTCTTGGAAGCGGGACAACATTATTTGAGAGCGAAAAATTGAATAGAAAATTTATAGGTTTTGATATAAATGATGAAATAATAAATTATGTTCAGTCAAAAATGACAAATACGAATACTGATTTTTGTTTGGATAATTGTGATACGACAAATCAAAAAGATTTCGATAAAAAAATAAATTTAGCATTAAAAAAACTCAATAGCGATAAAGTTCATTTTGCTGTAATGCACCCGCCATATATGGATATTGTAAAATTTACAGAAAAAAAAGAGGACTTATCTCAAATATCAAATTTAAGTGAATTTGTAAAACGGTTTAATACAGTAGTTACAAATGCTTTAAATTATCTTGAAAAAAATCGTTATTTTGCTGTTGTAATTGGTGATGTATATAAAAACAGCGAAGTTATTCCTTTAGGATTTTATGTTTTGAACGGAATTAAAAAAAATTTTAAAGTAAAATTAAAGGGGATAATTGTGAAAAACATAGAAGGAAATAGGGGAAAACTTGGCAAAGGCGGTATTTGGAGATATAGGGCATTAAAAAGTGATTACTATATTTTTAAACACGAGTATATTTTAGTTTTTAAAAAGGTATTTTGATTATGAATATAAAAAACAATATGTCGGAAGACATAGCAAAAAAAATTATTGGGAAAAAAGAGAATGCAGAGTTATTTCTTTTGAAGTTAAGGGAGAATAAAGACAATATTAACTTAAAAACAAAACTAATAACCCGTGGAAAGAATAAAGGAAAAGAAGTTTTGGATTATTCAACAAGCGAGTTATGGGAAAAAATTGTTATAGAATGGGATTACAATATTGCTTTAAAAATTATTCGAGAGATTTTCAAAACATCAAAAAAATATAAAAATGGAAAAGAAGCTGACAAAGCAATGCAAATTTTAATTACAGAATGGGAAAAATTAAAACTTGGGAGGATTGAATGGCCTTTTTCACAAGGTGCGTTTGATGAATTTGTCCAAAGAATTAATTCGGAAAATTCCAACGGAATTGTTAAAGACGAAAAAGTAAAAACAGCAGCTGTAAAATACCGCAGAATTAAAGAGATTAACACTGTTAGAAATGATTTTATAGAAACGCTTATTTTTGAAAAAAATGAAAATATTTTACCAACACTAAATCATCGTAGAGGAGTTGATTTTTTTATTAATGGTCAATCCTTTGACCAAAAAGTCGCAAAGAGTCCAACAAATGAGTTTAAGCGTAAATTTAAAGAGAATTGGAGAGAGAAAGCAATTAAAAATCCTGAGATTGTAGCAGAATATTTATATAAATATCAAGATGAAGGGCGCTTTGGAGCTGATTCACGTTTATTAATTGTCTATTTAGATGAAGATGTAACGGTTGATAGGATTAAAGCCATAATTGAAGATTTTGATTTAGACAATCCTATTGAAATTACATTTTCATATAAGCATAAAACACAAGGAATTAAGACATATAAAGTTTCTTGTTACATAATTTTACTATATAACGAAGAAGACAAATGAATTACATAGGTTCAAAATACAAACTTTCAAGTTTTATAAAATCAACTATTTATTCAGTTGTCGGTAACGATTTAAGCAGTAAGGTTTTTTGTGATATTTTTGCCGGTACAGGAATTATTGGGAGAATATTTAAAAATGAAGTAAAACAAGTAATTGCCAATGATTTTGAATATTACAGTTATGTTTTAAACAAAAATTATATTGAAAATCATCAGCCAATTCCTAATAAAGAAGATTATATTGAAATATTAAACAGTTTGTCGCCGAAAGAGGGCTTTATTTATAAAAATTATTGTTTGGGAAGCAGAAGCGGAAGACAATATTTCTCTGATGAAAACGGTAAAAAAATTGATGCGATGAGGCATCAAATCGAGATTTGGAAAAACAGCGATGAGATAAATGATAATCTGTATTATTTTTTACTTGCAAGTTTGCTTGAAAGTGCCGATAAAGTTGCAAATACAGCTTCAGTTTACGGAGCATTTTTAAAACACCTAAAAAAAACAGCTCAAAAAGAGTTAGTTTATGAACCTGCTGAATATATTGTTAACAACAATAAACATCAAGTTTTTAATGAGGACAGTAATGAACTCATTAAAAAAATTGAAGGTGATATTTTGTATTTAGACCCACCTTATAATGCAAGACAATACGGAGCAAATTATCATCTGCTAAATACAATTGCAAAGTATGATAACTTTATTCCGAAAGGAAAAACCGGATTAAGAGATTATAATAAATCACAATATTGTAGTAAATCATCTGTAAAAAAAGCATTTGAAGAATTAATAAAAGAAGCGAATTTTAAGTATATATTTTTAAGTTATAACAATGAAGGATTGATGTCAGTTGAAGATGTAAAAAGAATAATGAAGAAATACGGGAAATATGATTTAATTTCAACAAGTTATCAACGCTTTAGAGCAGACAAAGAAGAAAACAGAAACCACAAAACAAATAAAACAGAAGAATATTTACATGTTTTGGAGAAAAATTAATCGACCGCAACATTGTGCATAAGCAATGTTTTTAATATTGTATGGTTTATGCACTGAATCGTTTAAAAACAGTTTGAAATTTTATTAGTTCGACAAATTTCATAATTTAGCAATCTTAAAGATAAATACTATTTTCGGATTTCTTCACATAGGGCTAAAGGATATTATAGATATTCTGCTTGTGGCATTTCTCCTTTATCAGATTTACTATTTGATAAAAGGAACGGCTGCAATTAAGATATTTACTGGTATAGCATTTCTTTATCTCATTTGGCTTCTTGTAAAAGCCTTCGATATGATATTGATAAGTTCTATTCTCGGACATGTAATGGGCGTAGGAGTTATAGCCTTACTTATAGTTTTTCAGCAGGAAATAAGACGCTTTTTTATGTTGCTGAGTAATAAGTATTTATCTAAAATAAACTTTTCTTTTAAAAATTTATTGCCGTTTTTTTCAGATGAGGAGCCTTCCGTAAAGGTTTGGTCAATTGTAAAGGCATGCACATCAATGTCAAAAACAAAAACCGGAGCTTTAATTGTGATAGCCAGAGAATCGGAGCTTTTTGCCGTAATAGAAACAGGTGTTAAGATAAATGCCGACACGTCTTCTCAATTATTAAATAATCTCTTTTTTAAAAACAGTCCTTTACACGACGGTGCCGTTATAATAAAAAATGATAAAATAGTTGCAGCCGGATGCATTCTGCCTGTATCGGATAACGGAGACGTAAAGTATGAAGATTTCGGATTAAGGCATCGTGCTGCATTAGGATTAACGGAGCAAACCGATGCCGTTGTTATTGTAGTTTCTGAGCAAACCGGCGGTATAAGTTTATTTTACGGCTCGTCATATCAAAAAAATATAGGAACTACGGAATTGAGAAAGAAACTTGAATATTTCTTTATGGAAAAAAACATTGAAGATGCAGAAAAACAACAGAGCCGTTTGGATTAAGAGAAGTAAAGTTTATTTAACAGACCAAACAAAACTTCCCTTTAAAGAAGAGGTATTTATTTCTGAAACTTATAAAGAAACTTGCACGGCAATAACCGATATGCTTGTAAGAGGAGCCGGTTCTGTCGGAGCCGCCGCCGGTTTTGCTTTGGTGCAGGCAGCCTGCGAAGCCCCGAAAGAAAAATACAGCGATTATATTAAAAAAGCAGCGAAAGAGATTAAGGCAACACGCCCGACTGCAAGAGACTTATTTGCCGCTGTAGAAAGGGTGCTTCCGAAAGCTTTAATTTCGCCGGAAGAAGCAGAAAAAGAAGCACAAAAAATTGCTGACGAGACAGCCGAAGCCGGAAAACGTATAGGCAAATTCGGTAACGAGTTGATAAAGGACGGTTTCGGAATATTAACCCATTGTAATGCCGGACCTTTGGCATTGGTCGAATACGGTTCTGCTTTAGCTCCGATAATTAAAGCACACGAATCCGGGAAAAAAATCACGGTTTATGTTGATGAAACACGTCCGCGAAATCAAGGTGCAAAGCTTACGGCTTGGGAACTTCAAAAAGCAGGCGTACCGCATTTTATAATTGCCGATAATGCCGCAGGATTGTTAATGATGCGAGGAAAAATTGATATCGTGATTACCGGTGCCGACAGAATTGCCGCAAACGGTGATACAGCAAATAAAATCGGAACTTTTGAGAAAGCCGTTTTAGCAAAAGAATTTAATATTCCTTTTTATATTGCGGCTCCCGATTCCACTTTTGATAAGAACTGCCCGTCGGGTAAAGAAATTGAAATTGAAGAGCGAAACGAAAATGAGATTTTATTTATAAGCGGAGAGGATAAAAGCGGAGTGGAGCGGGAAATACGAATTGCTAATCCGGGTTCTTCCGCCTTTAATCCTGCTTTTGACATAACCCCCGTTAAATACATTACAGGATTTATTACATCCGGAGGAATAAAAAAAGAGTTGCCGTTGT
>JALSMF010000455.1 GCA_026987795.1 Bacteroidales bacterium | reverse complement strand
CGATAAAGAACTGAAATACAGATTAGGTTTTTCAGGTGACGATGCCGTAACCAGAACGGCATTGCTCGGCATAACTGCCGCCAAAGAAGCCCTTAAAAACGCATCTGTTCACAACATGAAAAAATACAGAACAGGTATTGTGTCGGCAACAACGGTTGCCGGAATGGTTGCAAGAGAAAAATATTATCTCGATTTTTTAAATTCAGATTTTCTGAACGAACATGTAAACACGTTTGAGGCTGCTGACAGTACGGAAAGAATTGCAGATTTTTTCGGAATAAAAGAATTTATGACAACAGTAAGCACGGCTTGTTCCTCATCTGCAAATGCGATTATGACCGGAGTCAGACTAATAAAAAGCGGTTTACTCGACAGAGTTATAGCAGGCGGAACAGATGCTTTATCAAAATACACTTTGAACGGGTTTAATACACTTATGATTTTGGACAGAGAGCATTGTAAACCGTATGACAATGAACGGAAAGGGCTTAATTTAGGAGAAGCAGCGGCTTATCTTATTCTTGAATCTGAGAAAACAGTTAAAGAAGAAGGGAAAATACCCCTTGCCGTTGTTTCCGGCTATGCAAATGCAAATGATGCTTTTCATCAAACAGCATCATCTCCTGAAGGTTACGGAGCATATTCTGCAATGATGCAAGCTTTAAAGACGGCAAATTTAAAACCTCAAGATATTAATTACGTAAATGTTCACGGAACAGGAACACCTAACAATGACCTTTCGGAAGGAAGGGCAATGATTAAAGCTTTCAACGGGAAAGTTCCGAAATTCAGCTCAACAAAAGCATATACCGGACATACTTTAGCTGCAGCAGGAAGTTTAGAAGCAGCATTTTCTGTTTTATCATTGCAGAAGAAAGTAATTTTTCCTAACCTGAATTTTCAAAATCCAATGCATGAATTTGATTTAATTCCGCAAGTTGAAGTTTCTAAAAATACTTATATTGAACATATTATGTCAAATTCTTTCGGTTTCGGCGGAAACGGAACTGTTTTAATATTTTCTGAAATAAAACAACCTTAAATCTGAAAATGGTTTACATAAACGGAGCTGCAAGCATTTCACCGCAAAACTCAATTAACTTTGATGAGTTTTTTAAAGAAATTAAAGTATATGAAGACTTGTTTCTGAAGTCACTTACTCCCGATTATAAAAAATATATGAAACCGATTGAAGCAAGGCGAATGAGCAAGACCGTAAAAAACGGAATTATTTGTTCTCAAATTGCAATGAACGAAGCCGAAACTGAAATACCCGATGCGATTATTTTCGGAACGGCACTCGGAATAGTTTCGGATACGGAAAAATTCCTTGAAAAAATGCTTTACGACAACGAGCAATATCTTACGCCTACCTCTTTTATACAATCTACGCATAATACGGTTGCTGCACAAATTGCACACAGAATAAAATGTCGTAATTATAATTTTACATATGTAAACAGAGGCTTTTCTTTTGAGAGCGCCTTACTTGATGCAATTATTCACCTAAAAGAAGGAAAAAAAAATATATTGACAGGCGGCGGAGACGAAATGACCGAGCATTATTACAAAATAATAAAAAAAACAGGAATATTTAAACAAGACGAAACAAAAAACACGGATTTGCTGAAATATGAAACTTCCGGTGCTTTGTGCGGCGAAGCAGTGTCATTTTTTGTTTTGTCCGATGACAAAAAAACAGAAACATATGCCGAGCTTAAAGATTTAAGAATGCTTTATAAACCCGAAAATAATTCGGAAATAATTTCGGAAATTGAATCGTTTTTAGAAAGCAGCAATTTGCAATGCTCTGATATTGATTTAATTATAACCGGTTATTCGGGAAATAAAGGAGGTGATGAGGTTTTTGATAATATTTTATCGGAGAAATTTGCCGGAACTCCGGCAGCTTATTTTAAACATTTATGCGGCGAATTTCAAACAGCAAGTTCTTTTGCCTTATGGCTGTCTGCTAATATTTTAAAATACCGAAAATATCCTGATTTTATAAAATTAAATGATAAAATTCCCGAAAAAATCAGTAATATTTTAATTTATAACCATTATTTTAATATAAATCATTCACTGATATTATTATCTGAGTCTTAGAAAAATAAGAAAAGGATTTTTTTGTTATGTTGAATTTTAAAAAAACAAATATCGTTTTTTCGGCTGTTTTTTTCATAATCATTTTTATGAGAATTTACATTCCGTTTTCAAATACCTGGTTCTTTGTTCTTTTTTTTATTTATGCCTTAATTCTTTTTCTCGGCTCAAAAAATATTTGTTCTCAATTTTACACGGAGGTCAAGTGCAGATATGACGATAAAAGCAGAATATACCTGACCTTTGATGACGGACCGGATAAAAAAATAACACCGCGGATTTTAGAAATACTGAAAAAATACAATGTAAAAGCAACTTTCTTTTGTATAGGAAAAAAAGCAGAAACATACCCGAATATTTTAAAGCAAATTGCAGAAGAAGGACACGTTGTAGGAAATCATTCTTATTCACACTCGCTTTATTTTGATTTTTTCGGAACGGCAAAAATTCTTAAAGAATTAAAAAAAACAAACCGGACCGTAAAGCAGATAACGGGAGAGGAGTGTAAAGTTTTTCGTCCGCCTTACGGGGTTACCAATCCGAATATTGCGCGAGCAGTAAAAAAAACAGGAATGCAGGTTGTCGGGTGGAGTATTCGCTCTTTTGATACCGTAAAAAATAAGAAACAAGTTATGAAAAGACTGCAGAAAGCCCAAAACGGTGATATTATTTTATTTCACGATACAAAAGAACAGACACCGGAAATTTTGGACGAGTTTTTGCGTTCTTATAAACAATCCAAATAAAAAAATATGAAAATATTAATGACATTTCTCTTGCTTACGGCAGGTTTCTTTAGCTTTTCTCAGTTTTCGGGCTTTAAAAAAGTTGCCGACCCTAAAGAAATTGCAGAAAAACTGAATGCAGCATCTAAAAAAACAAAATCAATTGACAGTGATTTTAAACAATATAAGCATCTCGATATTTTAGAGAACGACATTGAAAGCTCCGGGCATTTCAGCTTTAAAGCAACGGATAAAGTAAGATGGGAATATTTGCAACCTTATAAATATCTGATAGTTATGAACGGGAAAGATATGTGGATTAACGACGGAAATAAAATTCGAAAATATGATACGGAGAGTAATAAAATGTTTAAAGAAATTAATAATTTGATGGTAGGTATGTTGCAGGGAAATATTTTGAAAAGTGAAAATTTTGAAATAATATTTTATGAAAACAAAAATGAGATTTTAGCGGTTCTGAAACCCAAATCGCCTGAAATGAAAGATTTTCTTGAGCATATAGAGCTTTATTTTGACAATAAACATTATAATGTTAAAAAAATTATTATGGACGAACCGGCAGGCGATTATACCGAAATGATTTTTTATAACAGAAAAATGAATATTGAAATTCCTGATTCAAGATTTTTGATTAAGTAGTTTTTTTTGATGTCGTTTTGCTCAAAAATCAGGTATAACTAATGAAAAAAGCAATTCCCGTAATTTTAATATTATTTTTACAATCGTGTGCCGCAGGTAAGTTTGAATTACCGAATGAACAATTTGAATTTAAAAAAATCCTGTCTGATACATCAAAGCCTTATATTTACAGGGCAAGACTGAAAATATATGATAAAGAATTTTCGGGATTAATTATCATAAAAACAGGGAGCGAAACTCATCGAATTGTTTTTATAAATGAGGTGGGAATGAAATTTTTTGATATTGAACTTTTAAAAAATACATATAAAGTTCATAATATTTTCGAGCCATTGAATAAAAAAATGTTTGTAAAATTATTGGTGTCAGATTTCAGCTTTATTTTAATGAATAATTTGCAAAATCCTTTTAAAATTGCGAAAGTAAAAGAACCTGAAATTACAGCCGTTAAGCCCGGTAAAATTAAAGAAATTTACTTTCTTAACCGTAATACGCTGTTGCCCGAATCGGCAATGAAGTATTCTGTTATTCGTAAAAAAGTATTTTTATCATACCAAAATTATAAAAACGATGTGCCCGGAATAATAAATTTAAGGCACAAGGGTATAAAATTTGAGATAAAACTTATTTTCATAAAATAAGAAACAGACTGAAAACAATGCTTTTGAACGACTTTTACAGAATAACGAAAACTGAAAATAAATCCGGGAACGATATAATTTCCGAAATAGAAATAAATCCGGAACACGAAATATTTAAAGGTCATTTCCCCGGAAACCCGGTAATGCCGGGTGTTGTAAGCCTGCAAATAATTAAAGAAGCAGTGTCATTACATACGGGAAAAGATTTAATGCTGAAACAAGCAAAAAATATTAAGTTTACGGCAATGATAAAACCTGATATTTTTCCCGTTTTATCTTTGAAAATAAACTGTTTAGAAACTGAAAACAATGAATATAAGGTTAATGCCCGGATATATTTTAACGAAACGGTATTTTTAAAGCTCAGCGGGCTTATATTTGCCGTAAACGATAATAATTAACAGTTTTTTACTCGATATTAAAGCCCAGAGTTCCCTTAAATTGCTTAAATTTACTTTCTCGTTTTTCTATTGAAATAAAGTTTTTATCAAAAGCCGGAGCAGGATTAATAATCGGCGATTTAAGTTTCATAAAAGTATCAACTTCTTCAAAAATAACGGGAATTGCCCTGATATTTAAGTTATTGTCTCGTTTAAATTTTTGAACGACAAAAGTTTGAAACGGGTCTGTCGCAAGTGCAATTTTTTTAAAACCCGCTTTTTTTGCAAGTTTATACGAATACCATAAATTTTCGGTGCTGTGTTCGGCAATTGTATCCGTCAGAATAACCGAATCGGGAATGCCTAATTTTTCGGCATACAGTTTCATCACTATTGCCTCATAATAAGGTGTGTAAACTGCCGAGCCGGAGTAGATTATATTCTTTGCAATGCCCTTTTTATACAGCAGGTAAGACCAGTAAACACGCATTTTCATAACATCGTTCCACTCTTTTCCGTGATACGGAACTCCCGGGACAATAATTGCATCGTAAGGGGCATATTTTACAGCTCTTTTATATGTATTTTTTGAACATGACGACATTATTAACGATATTATTACGGAAACAATAACGGTAAGCTTTTTAATATTCATTTTTCTGTATTTCTTTCAGTTTCTTTTCTATAGTTTCTTTTTCAGGCAATGTAGTAACTTCTTTTGTCAGAGCAGTTTTGTAGTAACTTTCAGCTTTAGCAAAATCTTTCTTTGCAAAACAATAGTCGCCGGCAAGTTGGTATGTATAAAAATATTCGGGATTAGTTTTAATAAATTTCTTTATTTCGTTATCGGATAAAATAAATTTCTCGTTTTTTATCGCCGTTTTAATTTTATTTTCTGTTTTTTTGAACTTTTTAAAGTTTTGATAATCATCAGTAAATAAAAAACTGTCTGCAGGTATTGTCAAGCTGTCAATATAAATTTCCTTGTTTTCGGTCATAGCCGGGAAAGAATCAAAAACCGTATTTAAATCATAACAAACATATTTTCCGAGCTGATAAGGGTTGGTCGAAATCCAAAATTTCAACTCGGCAGGCTTAAAAATAATTGAATGATGAGAAATTAACTGGCAAATACTTTTTTCATTACCCATACCTATGTTTTTATCTTGTAATCCTCCCTTGTTTCTTAAAATTTCGGCAGCCTCTTTATACCCTGTTTTTCGGTATTTTCCTATTAGCTCTGTCATACGTTTATACCTGTACATTGACGAGCTTTCTCTGATGTCTTCTTTATTCAGTTCTGTATTTTTCAGTTTATCCGACTGAAAATGATTCGGACCTATGACAATATCTGTTTTAGGATAGAAAAGTGCACAATCTGAAGGGGTTTTTTCGATAATTGCCGTTGCATCATCTTTTGCAGAGCCTATCATAATAGCTTCCGACACAAATGATTTACGTTTTTCGGCTATTTCAAAAGCTTCGTTAATATTTGATGCATATTGTAATATTTCCCTTGCAATTAACGAAATAGGGTCTGCCGATGATAAGGGTATCTCAGATTTTGCTGCGTTAAGAGTAACCGTAAGTCCTTGGTCGTTCATTCCTGAAACCGTACCTATGAATCCGCCCCAAGTTATTTCAACAAATTTATACCCGTTGTCGGGCTTGTAAAAAGTTACTATTTTATCTTCTGCAAATTTATC
>JALSMF010000454.1 GCA_026987795.1 Bacteroidales bacterium | reverse complement strand
TTTGAGTTACTTTTTCTGGCAATAACAGTTGGTTTTTCAGCACCTCTTTTTTCTGATATTTATACGGAAAATAACACATTACTCCTTCTTTATTTACTGCTTCTTAACATAGGAGCGGTTTTTATATCCCTTAAGTTTAATAACTTCCTGATAAAAATAGTGCCGTCTCTTTTTACGGGTATTTATATGATATTAATTACAAGATATGCATATCAGAATGAAATCTATGAAAATTTTCAGACAAATTTCATAATGCTGAATTTAATTTATTTTGTAATGATTGTTTTGTCTGTTATATACCACATAAAACACGAAAAAGAGTATAGACTTTACGAGTTGATGATGGTTGTAGTAATAAATTTAATTTATTATTCAATCGGAATGTATTTGCTTCAAATTTTAAACCCTGACTACAAAGGTGTTTTTACTGCACTTGCAGCGGTTTTTAATTTAATTTTCTTAATTATCGTAATATTTATAAAAAAATCAACTTCAGACCAGCTTATTTACTTTTTCGGTATAATAAGTCTGCTTTTTCTTACCCTAATACCGCCTGTAGAATTAGTCGGCAAATCTCTGACTATGATTTGGGCTGTCGAAACAGTCCTGTTAATGTGGCTTTCTGTAAAATTAGAGATAAAAATGCTGAGATTTGTGACGGCGTTCTTAATGTTAGGTCTTATTGCAAGTTTTGTTTTTGACGTTATTGATAACTTTTTTGCAATTTCATTTAATGCCCCCGAAAAAAAGTTACTGATAAATAAAAGTTTTGTATCAGGATTAATGACAAGCTTAGGATTAGGCTTAAATGCCGTTATTTCAGGAAAAAGCAAAGACGTATATCTTATTAAGCCGATAAAAATGAGTTGGCTGCGTATATTTATTTCTGTTATTGCAGTAGGTGCCTTATATATTTCTCTTTATACAGAAATTTTATATAAGATAACCGTTACCGTAAGAGATATGAATATGATAAATATTTATCTCGGCATATATAACTTTTCTTTTATCTTGGCTGTTTTAATTATTCTGAATTTCATAAAAAGTAAATTTCTTAAAATCTCGGCTGCAATACTGGGTGTTTTCTCATTTATATTATTTTTTGCGTTCTATTTATACGAAATAATCTCCGTAAGAGACCATTTGTTGTCAAACCCGTCCGTATCAATTATGAAATTTAACGATCACGTTTATATGATTGCCGTAATTCTCTTTATATTTTATTTTTCATATTTGAATATCAGAAAATTAAGCGGCGGAATAAATAAAATTGCTAAGTGGTTTTTAACATTCTCCGTAATCGCTGTTTTATCTTCCGAATTAGACCATTTAGCCGTTATAAAAGCTTTCGGGTCGGGAACTCCGATAAGCACTACTCTGTCAGAAACTCATCATTTTATGTACTCTTTATTTTGGATGATTTCGGCTTTTATTATTTCATTTTCGGCAGTACTCTTTAAAGACAGAGACTTGGTGAAAATTGCAATGTTTATTTTATTTGTTGTTATTATTAAATCCTTTATCTTTGATTTTCCGGAAATAAGCACAGGACAACAAATAGCAAGTTTTACGGTTTTAGGGTTGATAATTCTTTTTACGGCTTTTGTAAGACAAAGATTATTTGAACGGTTATAAGCGAAACAATATGAGTATAATATTAAAAAAATACACACTTTTATTAATATTTATAATATTTGCTGAATTATCAGCCGTATCTCAAATATTCAGCAATCAGGCAAAAATAAACAATGTTGACAAAGCAACTTACTACAAAATATTTTTAAGCCCGGAAATAACTTCACAGTTGCATCACGGTTTTCCGGATATCCGATTGTTTGATAATAAAAATAATGAAATTCAGTATATATTAAAACAAGAAAAAATAATTTACGACAAAGGGAAGCAAACAAAACTGAAAATTCTTAAAAACAAATACCGAAAATTTAAACATTTTACGGAAGTAATTACTGAAAATACAGGAAATGCAGAAATATCAAACTTAATTTTTAAAGTTATAAATACTCACAATCCTGTTTTTATAAAAATATCGGGCAGCAATGACGAAAAAAGATGGTTTATTTTACGAAACAATTACCCTACCGTTCCGGATATCTCTAATGCCGATACTACAGAAATAAAAGTTATGAACTTGCCGAGGAGCAGTTTTAAATATTACAAAATTTTATTTCACGATTACGATGAAAAAAGTATTGACATTACAGATGTTTATTATCATGATTTAGCAGACATACGTGCGGAATATGTCCAATTACCGAAACCGCGAATTATTCAAAAAGATACTTTGAATAAAAGCATCGTAACAATAGAATTTGACGAAGCTCAGTTTATTGATATGCTTACATTCGGAATACACGGTCCGGAATTTTATCTCAGAAAAGTTCATATGCAAAAAAAAGATACAACATCAGACTACGCACCCGGAGAAGAATTTTATGACCAAATGAATAAAGATTTTTGGTTCGGTTCACTAAAAAGCAATAGGATAAATCTTGCCGATTACAAAGCAAAAAAAATTGTTTTCATAGTAGACAATAAAGATAATCAACCTTTAAAAATATATAAAGTAAATGCTTATCAGTTAAAAAATTACCTTATTGCATACTTAGAGCCGGATAAAAAATACAAATTACTTTTCGGAAGCAAAAGTGCAAATTTCCCCAGCTATGACTTACCGTATTTTAAAGATACAATCCCTGAAATACTGCCCGAAGCCTATGTTTATAACATCAGAAAAAGAAGTATTTCTGCAGAGAAAGTTAAAACAATATGGAACTTTCCTTTAAAATATTTGTGGTTATCGGTAGGAGTAACGGCAATTATTCTTATAATTGTAAGTGTTTTATTAATAAAACAGTATACTGAAAATAAAAAATCTTAAATTTATACCTTTCAAAATATTAATACAAAATCCTTAATTATGAAAAAACTTATACTTCTCTCAATCATTGCATTTTTAATTTCCGTAACCGGAAAATCACAAATTTTCAATATTAAAGACGGAACCGCAATTAATGATGATAAAGCAAGACCTTGTATTACAATAACATTCGAACCTGATGCAAGTGAAGCAAAAAAAGCATGGAAAAATTACCTCAAAAGAAAATACGATTTAAAACTGAAAAATGACAGAGGAGACGATCTTAAAGCGGAAGAAGCCGTTTTTCCTGCAGTAACATCCAGAACTATGGACTTTTACACCCGTTTTAACAGAAATAAAGACAATAATACCACCGATATGAACGTCTTTATTAAATTCGGTTACGACATTTATCTTAATAAAACTGATAACCCGAATGAGTATTCGGCTCTTATGTCAATTCTTAAAGATTTTTCCGTTGAATTTCTGAGAGCACACTACAACGAAAAGCTTGCAGAACTTAATAAAGAACTCGCCAAGACAGAAAAAGAAAAAGAAAATACAATTAAAGAAAATGAAACACTGGCAAATGACATTGAAAAAAACAAACAAACAATTGAAGACTTAAAAAAAGAAAATGAAGAAAAATCCGCTAAAATAGAAACCAACAAAGAAAATGTTGAAACTTTAACCGAAAAAGTAACAGAAAAAAAAGAAGAAATCCTAAAACTTACAAACCTTATTAACGAAATTAAATAAATAAGTATATTTGCATTTTAATCACTTTGTTAACTATTAAAAAAGATAAATTATGAAAAAAGTTTTATTATTTGCAGCTGTATTAACCTTTACAGTTTCAGGGCTTTTTGCACAAAAAGGCATATCATTCGGATTAAGAGCCATTCCTACATTAAATTGGACATCAATGACTGACGGAGACTCATTATACTCTTACGAATCTGACGGAGTTAAGTTAGGTATGGGATTCGGACCTTCGATAAGATACAAATTTTCCGATAATTTTAATGTGGACGTATCAGGTATTTTTACTTGGCAGAAATTCGGCATACACCAAACAAACGAATCTACAAATCCTGTTGTCATTGACAGGACAGAAGATTTTAAAGTCCAATTTTTACAAGTCCCGGTAAACTTTAACGGACAATTTGATGTTGCACAAGACTTTCAGGCTCTGATAAATTTCGGTGTCGGAACAGGATTTAAATTAAGTTCTTCAAGAGTTTTAACAGACAATTTAAACGCCGGATTATATACAGATGAATATAAGCCGACTTCTGTTCTAAACTTTATTGATTTTTACCTTACAGCCGGTGCAGGTGCTGTTTATAATATTGAAGATAATCTGCACCTATCTCTGACAGTGCAATATAACAACGGAATTGTTGACGGATGGCTTAATAAAAAAAACGATAATGATAACTCAACAATTGAAGATTTAACTTTAAAACACAAGAATGTAGCCTTCAGCCTTGCATTTTATATTGATTTATAAAAACATTATGTAAAAAAATTAAAAGGACGTTTTCGGTTGCAGAAAGCGTCCTTTAATTTTATATTTTATCCTGCAATTCTTGAAACATACGTCTTAAAAAAACGTATAAAATAGTATATGAAAAATAATTGATGCAACCAAAAACTTATTTATTATCTCTTATAAACAGTTAAATCATTGTTATTTTTTACAAACTGCATAATATAATTAAACCAGATGAAAAAGATTACACTATTTTTATTTGCAATTTTATTTTCCGGCTTACAAAGTTACTCTCAGTCTCATTATTTTAAATTTCGGATTAATAACAAGTCTGAAATAAATAAAATTACACGCATAATCTCAATTGATAATGTCAAAAACAATACTGTTTGGGCTTATGCAAACGATAAAGAATTTGAAGAATTCAATAAGTTGAATTACAAAATTGAAAAACTCCCTTTGCATAACAACAATAATGCAAAAGTGATAAATATGGCAACAACAGTTGCCGATATGGCAACATGGGACAGATATCCCACCTACGACGTATACGTCCAAATGATGCAGGATTTTCAAACAAATTATCCTGCTGTTTGCGATTTAGACACGATAGGATACAGCCAAAACGGACGTCTTATCCTTGTTTTAAAAATATCGGATAATGTTGCAACACACGAACAGGAACCCGAATTTTTCTATACCTCATCAATGCACGGCGATGAAATTGCAGGATATGTCTTAATGCTGAGACTTGCCGATTATTTACTGTCAAACTACGGAACTGATGCGGAAGTTACCGATTTAGTTAATAATTTTGAAATATACATTAACCCCAATGCAAACCCCGACGGAACCTATAACGGAGGAAATAATGATGTTTCAGGTGCCGTCAGGTACCTGGCAGACGGAACAGACCCGAACCGCGACTTTCCCGACCCGAGAACAGGAGCAAATACTCCTTACAGTCAAGAAACGCAAGATATGATGACATTTGCAGAAAATCACCGATTTGTTATGTCTGCCAACTTCCACGGAGGTGCGGAAGTAATGAATTATCCTTGGGATACTTGGACAACAGCAGACAATGCCCATGCTGACAATGTATGGTTACAAAAAATATGCAAAAATTATGTTGATACCGCAAGGCTGCAAAATGCTTCTTATATGACAGGCATAACATCATCAGGTATTACGGAAGGAGGAGATTGGTATGTTATTGCCGGAGGAAGGCAAGATTATATGACATATTTTAACCACTGCAAAGAAGTAACCGTAGAACTTTCATCCGTTAAATTACTTTCAACAGACCTGCTTCCCGCATATTGGAACTATAACAAACAGTCTTTGCTAAACTATATTAAAGAAGCAAAATACGGAATAAACGGAACCGTAAAAAACACAAACGGCGACCCGCTTGATGCAAAAATTGAAATTGCGGGATTTGACAAAGATAACTCATGGGTTGTTACAGACCCCGTAAACGGAGATTATTACCGACCCGTTGCTCCGGGAACTTATGATGTTACATATTCCTCTTACGGATATATTTCACAAACAATAAGCGTAACGGTTTCTGACTGGGAAACAACAACAATACAAAATGTAGTATTGCAACAAGCAAGCACAGTTACCGTAACCGGTACCGTAACAGAAGACGGCACCGGCAATCCTTTGGAAAACGTTAAAATAGAATTCTTAAACGAAGCAGGCATTTCACCTGTTTATACAGATGCTTCCGGAAGTTATACCGTTTCGGGTGTTATGGAAAATACCTACGATATTAAAGCATCAAAAACAGGATATACGCCTGTTATTCAAAATATTAATATCTCAACATCAAATAACGTTGTT
>JALSMF010000453.1 GCA_026987795.1 Bacteroidales bacterium | reverse complement strand
TTCGTGTTTTCATTTTGCGTTTTTTTGATTTATTATTAATAATAATGTGTTTTCCGAAATTATAAAAAAATAAAATTATGTGCAAAAAATATTATATTTTCTTTTATAACAGCAGTCGGATGATTATTATTAAGGGAAAAAAACCTTTATCAGATTTCCGAAAGCCATATAAACTATTCTGTGATTTGCGTATTTTAGGGAATATTAAAATTGACCGGAAATTATTTTTTGTCTCATAAATTTTTTAATTTTTTTGCAGCTAAATTTCTTACTTTTATATTTTTATCGTTTTTACTGATTTCTTTCAGGACTTTGATGAATTTGTCGATTAGGATTTTGTCGGTTTCAATGTTTTTATTAAAACCTGAAATTGCTTTGTACCTGAATTTCCAATAGGGGTGCTGTGCAAGTCTCAGGTATATTTTGTTTAGTTTGTGTGAACGGGTGTAAATAAGAGCATTAAAAGCTTCAATTTTATCGGAATAAAGCGGAGCTTTATCAAGTATGTCTGTGTATTCTGTTATTGTATAGTTTTCATCTTTTTTGCAAAGAACAGCATTGTCGGGGTCGAAATTTATAAATAAAGGTCGGGTTTCGACATAAAATTTAAAAGTTTGAGATTGTTTTGTAACAGTTATTTTTTTATTTATTACGGTATCGGGCAAATATATGTCGACAGAGGTTTTTATTTTGTAGAGAGGGGCTTTGTTTAAATTTTGAGTTTGCTCTATTTTTATACTTGCACTTTTCGTTTCCGGAATATAACCGTAAGTAATTTTAAGCTCCGGTATGCCTTTATTTAAGAACCATTCGTTAAAGAACCAGTTTAAGTCTTCACCTGTTACTTCTTCAAAAGCTAATCTCAGGTTATGGATTTCAACTGTTTTGTATTCATTTGTTTTAAGGTATAAATTCAATGCTTTGAAAAAAGCATCATCGCCTACGGTATATCGCAGCATATGAAGTATAAGACCGCCTTTTTGATATGAATGAGCATCGAACATATTATCTCTGTGTTTATAATAAAATCTTATTAAATCTTTGTTTTTAAAGAATCGTTCAAAATTATATTCGTTAAAGTTATCGGATATGTGATTATCTGCTTCAAATCTGCCGTATTTGTGTTCTGTCCAGAGATACTCAAAATAAGTTGCAAAAGATTCGTTAAGCGGCAGGTTTGCCCACGATTCGCAAGTTACCAAATCGCCGAACCAATGGTGAGATAACTCGTGAGCAACAACGGTTTCGTTTTTTATTCGGTGTTGCTCGTTTCTGAAGTTCAAAACAAATTCTCCGAAGACTACGGCACCTGTATTTTCCATTGCACCCGAAACAAAATTTTTAACTACTATCTGCGAATATTTGTCCCAAGGAAAGTCGTAATTTAATATTCGGGAGAAAAACTCAATCATTTCAGGTGTATTTCCGAATATTTTTTCGGCTTTTTCTTCTTTTCCTTTTTCGACATAAACGTTCAGCGGAATATCTCGCCAATGATCTTTTATAACAGAAAATTTGCCTGCAGCTATCATTGCTAAATACGGTGCGTGAGGTATGTCTTGTCGCCAATAGTCGGTTCGTGTGTTGTCTTCATTTGCTACGGAACTTATCAATTTTCCGTTTGACAAAGAAATGAAATCGTTTCTTGCGGTAATATAAAAATCTTGTGTCATTTTTTGATTCGGAGAGTCGATTGTAGGAAACCAGCAAGAATTTGACTCTGTTTCGCCTTGTGTCCATATTTGAGGGTTCTCCGTATCGGCATTTATGAAATAAAGCCCTTTGTTTGAATGTATTGCCGGCGAACCGCCCGGCTTAACCTTTTCGGGATTAGCGGTATAATTTACATAAATTTTCAGAGTGTCGTTTCGTGTATAATTTTTGTCAAGTTTTATCTTTATTTTATTGTTTTTGTATAAATATGATATGTTATTTATTTCTTTATTTTTATAACTGACACTTATTTCATTAATATTAAACTCTCGGGCATCTAAAATAATTGAATCCGTAGGATAAAAATGAGGTTTTAAAGTAATAACCGCTTTTCCGTATGCTTGTTTTTTCGAGTAATTAAATTTTATATGCAGTTCAGTGTTTATAAGGTTTGCATAAATTGTATTTGAGGCTTTATAGTTACTTATAAGCTTTTCTTTTTCAGAAACTGTTTTTATATCGTTATCAATTAGCTCTCGGACGGAGTATGAAGATTTTTCAGGTTTGTCAATAACAATTTTTTCGGTTTTACAGGACAAAAAAAAAGCTGTAAGCAGGACAATAAGCAGTTTTCCGGATTTCATATTATGTATTTAACGGATAAAATTAAACAACAAATGTAATATTTTGCTTCAGTATTTAAAAATATGTTTATTTTACAAGTTCTCTTTTTTGTAATTGTTGAGATTTTATAATCTGATATCTAATGACAAACTTTTTACGGGAAAGATATTAGTTATTTAAAGTGATGTTTGTTTATTCCGGCAAATTATTTGTGTAATAATTGTGTAACCGAGTAAGACATAAAAACATCAGTAATGTTAAACTTAACTTAAACCTTATAAAAATGAATAAATATTTATTTTTTATACTCTTCTTATTTACTGCTTTAGTGCTTAACGGGCAAAATAATAAGTATTTTGACGATATAAAGAAAACATTTGACAAAAAAAGTAGAGAAGAGTTGACAAATGCTTCTAAAGCAATTAAAAATGCACAAAAAGATTTTAATGCTGCCGAGAAGCTGTTTTCAGGCAAGCAAATTTCTAAGGCATTGTCAAAATCAAAAAGTGCATCTTCGATATTTAAAAACAGTTACAGAACAATTTTTACTGTTTATGAAAAAAAGTTAACATCATTAATTGATAAAACTGACGGAGATAAGCGGGAATATCTTAACAGATTGATGCAGGATTCGAAAAGTAATTTTCGTCTTTCAATTTATAACAGATTGAAGGCAGGAGAGCTAAAAGATGAAAAAGAAGCTTATGAATTGTTAAAAACGGCACATCAAAAAGAAATTGAAGCAATTGACGGTTTAAGTACCGTATTTGCTTTGTTAAACGGATGGGAAACAGCAGATTATTCTGTGATGAAAGATGATTATACCGCCGACAACACATTTGAAAATAATAATACCGAAGATTTCGATACAAGAAGTTTCAGCGTAAATGACCCTGCTTTGCAGAGCGGCTATAAGTTTAATCATAAGATTATTACGACTGACGGAAACGAAAACTCCGAAGTTGTCGGGAACAGTGACGATTACAGCAACACAGGCGTTAATTATCAGCCGACCGGGAATGTTAAGCACGAGTTCAGGTTGCAAATAGGGGCTTCAATTCTGCCTGCAAATGAGTCTCAACTTAAGAGGCTTAATAAAACAGATTTGCCCGTAAAGACATATAAGTCAAATGTTTACTATAAGTATACGGTGGGTAGTTTTAAGGACTTTCAGGAGGCTAAAAACTATAAAAATGCTTACGGACTTACAGATGTTTATATTGTTGAATATAAAGACGGAAAAGAAGTAAAAGTTTATTTGCGTGATGTTTTACAATAGAAAATATGTAGTTTGAAAAAAGGTCATACGTTATTTTTATGTATGACCTTTTTTATTGTTTTGCTAAAACATATTTTTAACTCTGTCAAAAAAACTTTTATCTTCAGATTCGGGATTCGGAGTAAAATTCGGTGAATCTTTTAATTTTTCAAGAATTCGTTTTTCTTCTTTGGTTAAATTAGTCGGTGTCCAGACATTTACTTTTACCAGAATGTCTCCTTTTCCGTAACTTCCGTAAGACGGTAAGCCTTTTCCTCTGAGTCTTAATATTTTACCGCTTTGAGTTCCGGGCGGTATTTTTATTTTAACCTTATTGTCTATTGCAGGAATTTCGGCAGATGTTCCGAGTGCGGCATCCGGGAAACTTATATACAGATTGTATAACAAATCATTTTCGTCGCGAATTAATTCAGGATGTTCTTCTTCTTCAAATATTACGATTAAATCGCCGTTAACTCCGCCTCTTCTTGCGGCATTTCCTTTGCCTCCCAGTTTCATCTGCATTCCTTCGGAAACTCCGGCAGGAACGTTTACGTGAACTATTTCTTCGCCTTTTACAATACCCTCGCCGTGACAATGAGAGCATTTATGTTTAATTATGGTTCCTTGTCCGTGACAAGAAGGGCAAATTGTGCTTGTTTGCATTTGTCCCAGGAAAGTATTTTGTACTCTAATCACCTGTCCTCTTCCGTTACATGTCGAACATGTTTCAACTTCATTGTTTTCGGCTCCGGTTCCGCTGCAACGGCTGCATTTTACATGCTTTCTTACTTTAACTTTTTTTGTTGTTCCGTATAGAATATCTTTTAAGGATAATTTTACTCTGATTCTTATGTTAGTTCCTTTATTCACTCTTTTTCTTGAAGATGTTGATCTTCCGAAACCTCCGAAACCTCCGAAGCCCATATCTCCGAAAATATCTCCGAAATGAGAAAAAATATCCTCAACTGTCATTCCGCCTCCTCCTCCGAAACCCCCGGCTCCGTCGAATGCAGAATGTCCGAATTTGTCATATTTTGCCCGTTTTTCGTCATCACTTAAAACTTCATATGCCTCGGCAGCTTCTTTAAATTTCTCTTCAGCTTCTTTATCTCCGGGGTTTTTGTCCGGGTGATATTTAACCGCCACTTTTCTGTATGCTTTTTTTATTTCGCTTTTATCGGCACTTTTAGAAACTCCGAGTATCTCGTAATAATCTCTCTTACTCATAATGTTATTTTGTCTGCAAATTTAGTTAAAAAGACAACTGTTTTGCATTTTTTTGAAAATTTATACCTTAAAAAATTACTCTCCTACAACGACCTTTGCGTATCTTAATACTTTGTCGTTCATTTTATATCCTTTTTCTATAACATCAACAACCTTTCCTTTCATATCATCTTCGGCAGCCGGAACTTTTGTCAGAGCTTCGTGTAAATCGGTATCGAAAACTTCTCCTACAGCTTCAATTTCTTTAATTCCGCGTTCTTTAAGGAAGTTGTGGAGATGCTTGTATATCAGGTTAATACCTTCTTTTACCGCTTCAATGTCCTTTGCTTCGTCAACAGATTTTTTAGCTCTGTCAATATTGTCCATTACCGGCAAAAAATTAACCAGAGTATCTTCTCCGGCTGTTTTTATAAGTTCCGTTTTTTCTTTTAAAGTGCGTTTGCGGTAATTGTCATATTCGGCTACAAGCCTTAAGTATTTGTCGTTAAGTTCATTTATTTTTTCTTCCAACTCTTTGATTTTTTCTTCTGCTTTATTTTTAGTTTTAGAACTTTTCTTTGTTTTTGCTTTAGGTTCTTTTTTATTTTTATCGGAACTGTTTTTTCTTTCCGATTTATTTTTATCGTTTTTTTCTTTTTCGTTGTTCATATTCTCTGTGTGCTTATTAATATCTTTTTCTGAATTTAATTCTTTTTTTGCCATTTCTATAATAAATTTTGTTTGTTAAACGGAAATTTCTCTCAAGTCGGAGATATCAAAATATTTGCCGGTTATTTCAAACAGTCAAATTGTCATTAAAATAATTGTAAAGGATAAAGTTTAGTCAGTTATTCGTGTCTGTTACGGTATAATTTTTGTCAATTTTAAATCAATAATCATTTATCTTGTCAAAAAAAATCAATAATTATTAATATTTTTCGTTATTTTGTATGATATTCATATATTTGAAACACGTAATACAGGAAATAAACCAGAAAATATGAAAAAAATAAGTTATTTAATATTGTTAATTGCCGTAATCTCATCTTGTAAATTTGATGATAATCCTTATTCAATAATAAGAGAATTTGACAGCGGCACTTATATAACTCCGGACGGCGTAGTGAAATATATCAGCGGAAGCCCGGACAGCTTGCTTGTTGTTACGGACAATTATGCTTTAATTGAAGAGAATATTTCTTATGTAAGAAAAACAGAGGGAGGAATGCTGGCAGACAGTATTTTGATATACGGGCATGTTTATTCTAAAGCACCTGACCCCGTAGTTTGCGGCTATGATTCGGTAGATAAAATAGATTTGATGTCTCGTTTGGCACAAAATTCAAATATATATTTTAACGGAAGTTCAGAGCCTGAAAGCTTTATTACATCTGATGAATTGGACAGGGGGCTGACATTTCGAAGCGGTTTCGGGCTGCATTACGAAACTCCTTATTATGTTCGTTCTTTTGTTGTAACCGGAAAATTTGTCGGAGGAAAAC
>JALSMF010000452.1 GCA_026987795.1 Bacteroidales bacterium | reverse complement strand
CATGATAAGAATTTTTTACTTTCGGAAGTATTGAATTATCACCGAGAATAATGATATATGCCGCCGGTTTTTCGCCTTCGGACGGTCCTCTCCATTCGGGTAATGCTCCTGCCCAGCTTAGTGTTGCAAATATTTTTTCATTTTGTTTTTCTTCGTTTGACAAATAAAATTTTAATGATTGTCTGTTGCGAGGTGAAGGTGTAAGCCTTGCAAGGTCAATTAAATCATATAAGTCGTTAATGCTGATTTTAATATCCTGTTTAAAACGACGATATGTTCGATTCTTCAATATCAGGTTTTTTATCATTTTGCAGATAATTTATAAAATCGGTTAATAAATACGTTAATTCATTAAATTTACTCAGAGGTAAATTTTCGGGAGTGTCAAAAATATTGTGATATTCTTTATATGTTCCTGTTGTATAGATAAAAAATGAGGGTACATCGTTTTCAAAGAAAAAATAATGGTCGCTGTTGGCAGCTTTCCCGCGTATTTTTACTGCCGGCATATAATTGTTCTCTGTATTAATTTTAACAAGTTCGTCAAATTCCTCTTTGAATACCGAGCCGTTAACAACCTTAATTCCTTTATCTCCGCTTCCTACCATATCAAGATTAATAAGAAATTTAATATTACTCAGCGGAAATAAAGGGTGCTGAGAATAGTAATATGAGCCGAGAAGTCCGAGTTCTTCACCGCTGAAAAACATAAAAACAATATTGTATTTTAATTTTTTTTGTTTTGAAAAGTGCTTTGCCAAAACCAGCAAAGCAGAAACTCCGCTGCCGTTATCGTTGGCACCGGGGAAATATACATTTTTTCCCATTGTGCCGAGGTGGTCGTAATGTGCTGAAATGACAATGCTTGTGTCGGTCTTACCTTTAATATATGCTATAATATTTTTTGTTTCAAAATTCGAATAATATTTGCTGTCGATATTAATTGTTACGGTTTTAGGGTTTTTAGGTAATCTTGCTTTTTTTATTATGATAAGAGGGAATTTTTTTTGTATTTGTGACGGAGCATAAACTAAATTGCGTCGGGTGATTTTTATTACGGCTTTTGCTTTTAAAATATTTCTTTCTGTAATAAGTTGATAGGCATCATTAAAGCTTTCGCGTTTTAATCCGAAAGTATCAATTAATATAACTTTATCGGAAAAATCAGAACGAATAAACTTTTTAAATTTTAAAGGTTCGTTAATTAGTGCAGCATCAATTATTTCGACATTGAAAGTTCCTTTTAATGAAGGTGAAGATGCGGATATTAAGTAGTCAATACCAGGAATTAATGATTTACCGTTTATATTTACGGTATTATTTCCGTAAAACGTATTAACTTTAATCGTAAAAGGCTGAAAGTAAGACTTGCCGAATTTTTTAAGTCTTATTTTTCTCAGTTCTTTAGCAATAAAATCGGCAGTTTTATCAGCACCTCCTGCAGCATAACCCCTTCCTTGATAGTTTTCGGAGCATATGGTATTAAGAATTTCGCGGGCATAATCGGTATTTTGCGACTTGCTTTGTTGAAAACTTAATAAAAATAAACCCAGGAATATGAAAACTGACCTCATTTGTTTTTATATTTTTGTCAAAGTTAAAAAAATGCATCGAAGTAAAAAGATTTAGAATTATGTTTTTAGAAGAAAAAGTAAGAACAGCCGGGTGGATTGAAGTTGTAACCGGTTCTATGTTTTCCGGTAAAACCGAAGAGCTGATAAGAAGAATGAAACGTGCAAAGATTGCACAACAAAAGATAATTATTTTTAAGCCTAAGGTTGACACTCGATATTCTGAAGAGATGGTTGTTTCGCACGATGCAAAATCAATAGAGTCTGTGCCGGTATCTAAGGCAGAAGAGATTTTAGAACTTGCAAATGATTATGAAGTTATAGGTATTGATGAGGCTCAGTTTTTTAGTGATATTTTGGTTGAGGTTTGTAACAGGCTTGCCGATAGGGGAGTAAGGGTTATTGTTGCCGGCTTGGATATGGATTTTGCAGGAAAGCCGTTTGGTCCTATTCCCAGGCTAATGGCAATTGCCGAGTATGTTTCAAAAGTACATGCAATTTGTATGCGGTGCGGAAATTTGGCACAATATTCTCATCGGTTGTCGGACAGTGATAAGCAATTTTTGCTCGGAGAAAAGGATGTTTATGAACCGCTTTGCAGAAAATGTTATAACGAATCTATTAAGACGAAAAATTAAACGGTATTACTTTTTTATCAATTCGATTTCAAATAGTTTGGGCCATTTTTTTCCGGTAACAAATATGCGGTCGTTTTCTTTGTCATAAGCAATTCCGTTAAGAACATCGGTATCCGTTTTGTAATCATTCATAGGCAGGATATGAGACAAATCAATATATGCAATGACTTTTCCGGTTTTCGGGTCAAATTTTACTATTTTTTCGTATTGATAAATGTTTGCATAAATGCTACCGTTTATATATTCAAGTTCGTTAAGGTATTTTACAGGGCCTTCATTATCGTAAACTTCAAAAGTATTTACAACAGAGAAGGTTTGGGGTTCAAGAACTTTAACTTCCGGCGAACCGTTTGTCATAAACAAGTGTCTGCCGTCGGTACAAAGTCCCCAGCCTTCGCCTGAGTATAAAAATTCGTTAAGGCGCTTAAATGTGTTAAAATCGTAAACGAAGCCTCTGCCTGCTTCCCAACTTAACTGAATTATTTTATTGTCGTACAAGGTTATGCCTTCTCCGAAAACATCTTTCGGAATAGCAAAGCTTTGCACAACTTCTCCTGTTTCAAGTTTAACTTTTCTTACGGTCGATTCTCCTTTAAGTCCGGTTGCTTCGTATAAATAACCGTTATGATAAAACAAGCCTTGTGTATAAGCATTAACATCGTGCTTGTAAATATTTTTTATTTTGTAAGTAAATTCTTCAGGTTTTACATCAGAAAAAAGAATAATAACTTTTTGCTTTCTGTATCTTTGCTTATCTCGCGTCAATTCAATTTCAATAATATTTTGTCCTGTATGAGCATTTTGAGTATTCCAGACAAAAGAAGCATTGTTTTTTGTTAATAAAGCAATATCTTTATCGTTAACGGATAATATTACTGTGTCTTCATTAAAACCTCCGGTTATTTCCGCGGTTATATTTATTTTATCACCCCAAAAATATTTATCCTTATTTGGTTTTTCAATTGTTAAATTCAGAATATTTTGTTCTTTGGGTATTATATTTTCCGAGCCGGTATTTTTTTTGTTTTCTGTATCTTTTTTTTCAGGTTTACAGGCGTATAAAAAAAATAAAGATACGAGAATCGTTAAACTTATATTTATTCTGTTCATTATAAAATTATGTTATGTTTTAAATTTCTTTCGGTGAAATATAATCTTTAAAGATACATTTCCCTTCATCTAAATCTTTCCAGCTTCCGTTAAATTCCAGAATACACACATTTGCAGTTTTCATATCAAAAAATTTTCCGGAAAGTTTTTCGGTTATTGACGACCACGTGGGGTTATGCCCCACAATCATAACGGTATTTTCTGTTTCATCAAGATTTTTAAGAGTTTTAATAATTTCGCTTGTATATCCGAAATAAAAATCTTTTTCCCACTTAATTTCTTTTTCGTAAGTCGAATATTCGGCAACTTTTTCGGCAGTCATTTTTGCTCGTTCGGCAGGAGACGATATAATTAAATCCGGTTTTAAGTTTCTTTTTTTCAATTCGATGCCGATTTTAGGAGCATCTTTTTTGCCTCTTTCATTTAGCGGTCTGTCAAAATCTCTCAGAGAACCTGCCCCCCAGTCCGATTTTCCGTGTCGCATTATTAATATCCTTTTCATGAATTTCTTAGTTGTCGGACAAATTTAAAAAGTTTTTATTAAATATATGAATGATATTTTTATATTTGAACATAATAATATGATTATGCAAATAAACGATAAAAAAAGTATTTTTTTTGATAAACTGTTAACTGCAATTGACGACAATGAGTTTGTTAAACAAGTAATAAGTAATAAAAGAAATAAAAAATCAGACTTAAACAAAGTTGATATTCTCCCGGTTAAAATCAAAAATGGATTTCGTCTGTCCTTTATTTTTCATTATGAAACGAAAGATATTACCAAAAATTATAAAACAGAAGAGGCTTTGGCGAAGATTGACAATTTATTGAAAACAGAATTTCAAAATGCGGAATTATTTACGGTAAATGAGATTGTCAGGCTTTACTGTTCAAAAAACAGTAATTCAGTTAAAATAAAAATAAGCGAACCTGTTCTAAAACCTGTTATAAATTTAAATCACGACAGAAAAAAGCAGAAAAGAATTTTATTAAAAAATAACCTTTGGTTACAAGAATTAGATGTTACGACTTCGGAGGGCGTAATAAAAAAAAATATGCACGATAAATATCGTCAGATTAATAAATATTTGGAGATTATTGAGAATACCGTAATTAAAAAAATCAGTTCCGACAGATTAAAAATTGTTGATGCCGGCTCCGGAAAAGGATACCTGACATTTGCTTTGTATGATTATCTCAAAAACAGTTTAAAAAAAGATACAGAAATTACGGGGATTGAGTTCAGGCGTGAGTTGGTTGATAAATGTAACAAAATTTCCGAAAAAGCAGGGTTTAATGATTTGAATTTTATTCAAGGAACAATCATTGATTCAGAATTTTCGGATACCGATATTTTGATTGCTTTACATGCTTGTGATACGGCAACGGATGAGGCTGTTTACAAAGGTATAAAATCCGGAGCACAATTTATCGTTGCAGCACCGTGCTGCCAAAAGCAGATAAGAAAAGAAATGAATGTTACAAATTCAATGGCATCAATATTAAAACACGGAATATTGAAAGAGCGACAAGCCGTTATACTGACTGACGGGCTGCGGGCTTTAATACTTGAGGCTCTCGGATATAAAACAAAAGTTTTTGAATTTATTTCTACCGAACACACTCCTAAAAATATAATGATTGTTGCAGAAAAAAATGCCGAAAAAACAGATACAAAGCGTATTTTAAATAATATAAGTGAAATTAAAAAAATATTCGGAATTGAGTCTCACTATCTTGAAAAGTTATTATCTGCAGATAAAAACCGAGTAACATAAAATACAACACCGTAAAATAAGGGTGTTAATATAACCGTGAAAATAAAAGTATTTTTTTATTGCATATAAAGTTATAACATTGCAAATTCGTAATAAAAAACAGATGTTAGAATTTTTCAAAAAACCCTATCCTTTTAATAATGACCTGATTCACAACGCTAAGATTATATTTTTCATAAGTATTGTGTTAGGAGGTTTTTTGTTTTTTTTTGAACCGTTTAATTTTAACGAGTTTAACCTTAAAGAAAAACTTACGGTATCTTCTGTTATAAGCCTTATAACTTTTGCAGGTTTAAGTTTTAATATGATTGTTATGCCGTCCTACCTCAGAAATGTTTTTTCTGTTAAAAAGTGGAATGTTTTTAAAGAAATTTTATGGAATATGTGGCTTATTATTTTTACTGCAGCCGGATATTTTTTGTATTTCAGATTTAATTTTGTTTTTGAAATCAAACCGTATGACATCGTTAAAATTGTTTTGATAAGTTTTTTTGCAGTTTCGGTTTTAGTTGTCCTTAATCAAAATCGCCTTGTTAAGTTAAATTTGAATGATGCCCTGGAACTGAATCGAAAATTAATATCCGAATTTAATTCGGAAGAAGACGAACTTTTTTTTGAATCCGAAAATAAAAAAGACTCAATAAAATTAACGGTAAAAAACATCATTTCAGTTAAATCTGCCGGAAATTACGTAGAGATTTATTATCTCGAAAAAGGAAAAACAAAAAAACACCTTATTCGTAATACCTTAAAAAATATTGAGGACTTACTGAATAACTACGATTTTATTTTTCGTTGTCATCGAACATTTTTGATTAATACAAAATTTATAGAAAAAGCAGAAGGAGATTCGCAAGGGATTAATCTTTTTTTAAAAAACTTAGATTTTAAGGTTCCGGTTTCCCGCACGTATATTAATAAATTAAAAGAAATTTTGTGAAATTTATCTGTATTTTAACATAGCTCCGTCCCGGAGCTTTTTTTGTTAAAAGCATAATGCTCGAGAAACCAGCTTGTTACCAATGAATTTCGTCCCTGAAAAAATTAAATATCCCTAAGACCTTAAGATAGTCCCTTAAATTTCAGAACAAAATATTTCAGTTGTAATATTGTAAAAAATTAAAACTGAAAAAATGAAATCATTAACAATAG
>JALSMF010000451.1 GCA_026987795.1 Bacteroidales bacterium | reverse complement strand
AAACAAGCACCTGCCGTAAAATAACTAAAGCATTAAAAAAATATAAAAGAGTTGCCCCGAAAGGCAACTCTTTTTATTTTACGAAAACTTAACCGCAAATACCCTTAAACTCGCAATATTCACATTTTTCTTTATTTTCTGTCTGAGAAAATGAAAATTCATCACTGAATATTTCTTCCGTAAGATTTCTAAGACTTTCTTTAAATAAAGGAACTGTTATTTCTGTAATGTTTTCATCAATTATTTTATTCTTAAAATCCTCATTAACGGTTACGGGAGGCATTTCCGAATAATCTTTTTTGTTCATAGACCTTACGTAAAACAATGACGGTTTTATCTTCTTATCGGAATATTCAGGCATTTCTTTTAAAATTAATGTATAAAAAAGTGCCTGAAATACATGCCGGTTTCTGTATTTATTTTCTGAATCAAAAAGACTGTCAAGCGAAAATAATTTATCATAAGTTTTTCCTGTTTTATAATCAATAATTCTCAGAACATCATTTTTCTTATCTATTCTGTCAATAATTCCCGAAAGTCTTACGGTTTCCGTTTTTTTATCTGTTCTGATTTTAAACTCACATTCATATTCTTTATCTCTCTCCAAAGAAATGATTTCAAAAGGTGTTTGTCTTATATCATAGAATAATACAGATTTTACGTAATTCGTTATTACGTTTTTAATTATTATTTGAATTCCTTCCGGTTTATATTCAGGATTTTTATAATTATATTTTAAGGCTTGCAATACATAATTTTCTGCCTGCGATATTTTAGGTGTTATCTTATTTTTGGTAATAATTTTACTGTCAGACTCCGAAACTATATCAGAATAAATATTTTCCAGAGCTTTGTGTAAAACCGAGCCAAACTCGGCAGCAGTCAATTCATCTTCAATTTTTTCTTTTTCTTTTAAGCCTGCGACATATCGAAAATAAAATTTCAAAGAACAGTCTATATAAGTGTTTAGGGCAGATGCTGACAGAGAGCGTGTTTTTTTATTACCGGAAATAAATAATTCTCTTAAGCGAAGTTTAAGTTTATCATCTTTTTTAACAATAATTTTTTCCTTAGCCGGCAGAAATAAATCTTCGTTAAGGTGCCTGTGGTCAATATCTAAATTTGCTTCGTACAGAAGCTGAGTAATAAAACGACTAAGCTCGCCGGGAGTTTTATCATCTGTTACATCGTTATAAATCAATGTAACATCTTCGGCTCTTTGCAGCAAGCGGTAGAAAAAATAGGCAAAAACAGCATCTTGGTATTTTATCAACGGTAAACCAAAAGCATATCGCAAGCTTTGAGAAATAAAGCTCGGAGATTTTGAAATTTTCGGTAAATTTCCCTCATTTACTCCGAGAATTATAACATTTTTAAAATCAAGATTTCGAGATTCCATAAGTCCCATAATCTGTAAGCCTTCGTCTGTTTGTCCTTCAAAAGGAATTGTATCGGATTTCAATAATTGCAACAGTAAATCAGAAGCTAATTTCAAGCTTACTTTTTCGCTGTTTTCTCTCAGTATTTCTCTAAACCGCTTAATTCTTTTGTATGCCCGGAAGATGTATTCATTCTTTAAATTATTTCCGGAATTTTTGTCGAAAAAAACAAATAATACGTTAAGTAAGTCGCTGAGCAATGCATCTGTATTATCTTTGTTGTCAACCTTTTTAAAAATAATACTCAGTAGTTTGTCCTGTTTTTTAATAAAAAAATCAGAATTAATAAAGATAAGTTTCCTTTCATTTATTTGATCTGAGATTTCATTACAAAGTTCCGGATTATATTCAATAATATAGGGGTGTTTAAGAATATTAAGAACGGTTTTAAAATAAAAGTTTTTATTTTTTTCTGCCGAAAGACGAGTTTGTATATACCTGTAAATAAAATTATACAAAGGGGTCAGCTTAAATGAAAACCCCATTGTTACATTAATTTTTTCAATGTGTTCGGGAATTGAGCTTAATACGGGAAATAAAAAATCTTCATCGGCTGTTATTATTGCCGTATTTTTCTCATAATCCGCATTTTTATTGCTCAATAAAGAAGACAGCAATTTTGCCTGTCCCATTTTTGACGACACGCCCAAAACTTTTATTTTTTTGTTTTTTTTAAAGTTATCAGGCAGATTGGACAGTTTAATATTTAAATCTTTAATATTTTTTCTCAGAAAGTCTCCGGCTTCTTGTTTATCATCATTAAAATAGTATTTATCAGCATCCCAGAAAAATTCAGCAATTCCTTTTTTGTTAAAATATTTAAAAAGCTCAAGCTCTGCTTTGTTTAGAGCATTAAATCCTATAAATATATATTTTTCGTATTTATCCGTATTTATTTCATCTGCCCTTATCATCTCCCAAACTATTCTGTATATCAACCCGTTATATCCAAACTTCTTTTCTTTTAACTCTTGAGTAAATTTATTGTTAACAGCGGGTAATAAATTCCATAAGTTTAAAAACATTTGCTTTTCTTCGCTGCTTTTTTCGTCCAGATAATTTGCCCAGAAATTTTTAATAAGTTCTTTTTGTTCGTCTGTAAAAAATATGAACTGATTGTCTATTTCTTTCAGGTCTTTTATATTTCTGTATATTTGTTCAGGGTTAACAAGCCATGCATCAATTTCGTTAAAATCGGAAATTATTATTTCTCCTAATTTATAAAAGTTGTCGAATGTGTATTTCTCTGTATCATTAAATGATTTAAAAACCCTGTATAAATCAAATATTAAACTTAACTTATCTTCATCGCCGTAACCTGTTAATTCTCTTATAAACCTTCCTATTTCCGTCATTTTGGCAGGCTTTGATGCTTTTTTCAGGATTTGTGCATAATATTTTCTGAACCAAAAATTTGTTCTTTTATTCGGAAAAATAAGACATAGATTATTCAGGTTGTTTTTATTATCATTAATTATATTGTAGGCTGTTTCGTATAAAAATGGAGTCATAATCTTAAAATATTTTTTTAAACCGTAATTTTTATTCAATACAACATTTTCCGTGACCGAAACCGCCGGCTAAATTTATCAGCTCCGAAGAGTTGCAATACGGGCAATATTTTATATTAATATCAAAGCTGATATGAAATGTTTGTTCACATTTTTGACATTTTATAACATTCTTTCTGAAATGAATATTTCCGCCTTCAAGGTTCAGGAATTTTCCGTTAATTAAGAAATCGGCAAGTTTTTTCCTCGCTGCTTCAATTAAGCGGGTAAAAGTAGGTCGGGAAATTTCCATTTCTTCGGACGCTTCCTCTTGAGACATTCCTAAAAAATCTGAAAGGCGAATTGCTTCAAATTCGTCCAAGGTCAATGAAATTTTTTTTAAGTCTTTTACGGAAATTCCTGCAGGTTTAAAATCCGTAAATATCGGAGGTGTATAAACTCTTCTGTTTTTTTGCGGTCTGCCCATATATTTCATATTTTACATTATACAAAAATAGTTATTATTACGCAATGTAAATGTATGAATTACTAAAATCATTCTAAAATGACGAAACAAATTTTGTTTGTATCAAAAAATATATTTTAAGCCGAAAATTATGTTTCTTCCGGGCATTAAAAATTCGGTATCTTTTAAAGTTGATAAATTATCAATATATTTTTCATTAAACAGATTATTTACGGTAAATTTAAAATTAAATCTCATATTTTTAACTTTGAAATTACTCCCCGCAGATGAGTTAATAAGAAAATAACTTGGGCTTTCGGTTTCTGATTCTGCAAAATTACTTTGTTTAAAGGCATATAAAGTATTAAAAGATAAATACGGTTTCGAAAATACTGCAATTTTTTTACTGCTCATTTTTATTTCGCAACGCACTTTATTCTGAGGAATAAACGGTAAATTAGTACCGTCTGTCTTTTTTGCTCTCAAATAAGAGTAATTTGCATACAGCCTTATAAAACCAACGGGCATAAATTCCGTTCCGGTTTCGATTCCTTTTATAGCAGCATCAGATTGAGAATAACGATAAATCAACATTTCATTTTCGGCATACTCATTTGTTTTTTGCAGATAAATATAATTGTTCAGGTAATTATAAAAGCCGGATACTTCAAAAATAAATTTTTCGGAATGATAATGAAAGCTTAAATCAGGTTCATAATTTTTTTGTGTCTTTAATCCCGGATTTCCTGTTTCGTAATAAATTCCGTGCGGTCCGTCTTGTGTAAGTTCTGCAATATTCGGAGTCCTGTGTGCCGAAGCAAAATTTGTTCTTACCAAAAATTGTTCTGATATTTGGTAATTTAATCCGCCGGAGAAACTAAAGTTATTATAAAATTTATTCAGCGGCAACTTATTTAAGTCTTTTTCCGTCTTGATATTTCTGTAATCATATCGTAAACCTGCCTGAAAATGCAGTTTTTTCGTAAAATTTGCCGTTAACAGACTATAAACCGAAAAATCAAGAACTTCAGCATCCGGAATAACATGTACCGGAGCATCGGTATTTGTATTTGTTTTATACATACCCTGTATTCCGCTTATTACTTCATATCTTTCTGAAACGGAATACGTTGACTTTAAGTTACAGCTGAAAGTATTTAATGTCATATCAACCGTTTTAAACTTCGGCATTAATTCGGAAGTTTGCAGTTTTCTGTTGTTTGACTGATATGAAATATCTGCGTCAACCATTGTTTTTCCGAAAAAAAATTTATTTTTTACCGCAATAATATTATTTGACAAATCCTGATACCAATACCTGTTTTGTCTTAAATTATCAGCTACGAGCAAAATTGCCGGAGAAACCGTCATTCCGAGTTTCATTTTTTGCATATCAAAATAAAAATCTGTTTTACCGAATTTATATGAAAATCCGAAATTTGATTTAAAAGAGTACTTATTGTATCTTGAATTAGGAACTCTCAAATTATTTCCGTCAAAATAATCTTTTTGAGAATTAAACCCGATACGAATACCCGAGTGTATCTTATTGCTTGCCGTTTTTACTCCTAAATTAGACATAACACCGTCATTGTTTGAAAAATATAACAAGTTATAATCTCCCGAAACCGTATTCTGCAAAGCCGGCTTTTCTCTAACGGTATATATTACACCTCCGACAGCATCTGACCCGTAAAGTAAAGATGCCGGGCCTTTTATGACTTCAACCCTGTCAATACCAAACTCGTCAGCCATAAACGGATGATCTTCCGAAAACTGAAAATTTTCTAATCTTATTCCGTTATCAACAAATAATATATTCGTATTCGACAAGCCTCTTATCACCGGTTTTTCAATACCCGGACTTTTGGAAATTACATCAATGCCGGGCTCAATAATCAATTTATCAATTAAACCGGAACTTAAATACTCCGAACTTGCAATATTAATACTCTTAATTTCAACAGCATTTTCATGTTGCAGCGAAAACCTGCTCCCTGATATTATCACTTCTTGGGTTTCAAATATTTGAGGAACCATTTTAACTAAAAAACTTTTTTCGACAGTATCAGTCTCAGTTTTAATTATCTGTGTTTCATATCCTATGTACGAAACTATCATATCAAAACATCCGCTCTGTAAATTTTCTATTATAAATTCCCCCTTTATATCTGATACTGTCCCTTTATGTAACTGCGGGAAATAAATAACCGCACCTGCTATATTCTCATTTGTCTGAGCATCAATTACTTTCCCTTTTACAGAATTTTGGGCATATAATACATTCGAAAAAATTATTAAAAAATATACCGTAATAAAAAAAAATGCTTTCATAACTTTGCTGTTTTTAAAAATTATGCACAAAAGTAATAAACATATGTTCATATGTTTAAAAAATATTTAATTTTTGAAAAGAATATTTAATTTTACTTTTTTAAAATCGTTTTATATGAAAAATACAGACTCATACAGACATTTAAGAGGAGAATCAATTTATATTGATGATATTCCCGAAATTTCAGGAACACTGCATGCCGTTGTTTTTGACTCTCCTGTCGCTCACGGAAAAATAAAGAAGTTAGACATCTCAAAAGCTGAAAGTCTTCCCGGTGTCGTAAAAATATTGACTTACAAAGATATTCCCGGAGAAAATCAAATAGGAGCAATAATACAAGACGAAGAACTTTTTGCGGAAGAAGAAGTTCATTTTACAGGAGAACCGATTGCTCTTATTATTGCGGAAAATAAACGTATTGCAAGAGATGCTAAAAAGCTTATTGATATAGAAATTGAAGAACTTCCCGCAATAATAAACCCTGTTGAAGCAAAAGAAAAAGAAAGCTTTATTTCTCCTCCCCGCTCTTTTAAGACTG
>JALSMF010000450.1 GCA_026987795.1 Bacteroidales bacterium | reverse complement strand
AAGACTATAATTGAAACAAATATAAAAACTTTTTCAATTACTGAAATTCAAACACTTAAGATTATTGTTAAAATTTGTTTATTTTTGCCGAAAATATTTTTATTATGAATAAAATAATACATACAAGCAAGGCTCCTGAAGCAATAGGACCTTACAGCCAAGCCGTAAAAGCCGGAAACACTCTTTATATTTCGGGGCAGATTCCGATAAACCCGAAAACAGGAAAAATAGTTGAAGGAGGGATAAAAGAACAAACAGAGCAGGTAATGAAAAATATTGCCGCAATTCTTGACGCTGCCGGGTATTCTTTTAAAGACACGGTTAAGTCTGTTTGTTTGTTGAGCGACATGAATAATTTCTCGGCAATGAACGAAGTATACGGAAAGTATTATTCCGAAAACCCGCCTGCAAGAGCAGCCTTTGCCGTTAAAGAACTGCCGTTAGGCGTGATGATAGAAATCGAAACAACAGCAGTAAAATAATATTTATTCAATACACTTTATTGCATCAGGCAAATAATCAATAATATCAGAGGCAATAAGAGAGTATTCTCCTTTTTTTTCTGCAGCTAAATCACCGGCAAGACCGTGGATATAAACCCCGAAGATTGCAGCATTAAGAGGAGAGTAATTTTGAGACAGCAATGACAGAATTATTCCTGTCAATACATCTCCGCTGCCTCCGGTTGCCATTCCCGGGTTTCCCGTTGAGTTAAAATAAACGTTGCCCTCCGGAGTCGAAATTGATGTATGCGCCCCTTTCAGGACAATAAATACTTTATGCTTTATCGAAAACTCAATTTGCATTTGAAGTTGATTAAACCCGGTTTCGCTTTTACCGCAAAGTCTCTCAAATTCTTTCGGATGCGGTGTAAATATGCTGTTTTCAGGAACATATTTCAGCCAATCTTTATTTTCTGATAAAACAGTAATAGCATCAGCATCAAAAATGACAGGTTTTTTATATGTTTTTATCAGTTTCAGCAGCATTTTTTTTGTTTCATTTGAAAATCCCGTTGCAGGACCTATTGCTGCAGCATTAAATATGCCCAGCTCCGGAAATGTTGAAATGTATTTTTCCGTTTTATCAATATACAGCATCGTTTCCGGAGACGTAACCTGCAATATTTGATAATTCTTAATCGGAACAATAGCACTAAGCAGACCTATACCTGTTCTGTGAGCAGCTTTTGCCGCTAAAATTTGTGCTCCGGCTTTTCCGTAACTTCCGGCTGCCAGCAATCCGTGCCCGTAATTTCCCTTGTGCGAAAATTTTTTTCTCTTTTGCAGTTTAATGTCGCTTTTTAAAACATAGTGGTAAGGAGTATCGGTTTGTTCGATAAAATCTTTATGAATACCGATGTCAAGTATATGAAACTTGCCGACAAATTGTTCATTTTCCGGAAACATAAACGAAAGCGAAGGGTATTGAAAAGTTAAAGTATGATTTGCTTTTATAACCTCTCTTTCTTCATTCGGGTTATTTTCTCCGAAAAGACCGGATGGAATATCAATTGCAACAACATCATTCGGCAGGTTGTTTATTTTTTTCGTAACATCTTTCGGTAGTCCGCTTAAATTACGGGATAATCCCGAGCCGAAAACAGCGTCAATAATAAGAGCATTACTTTTAATAACAGGAAAATCCGAGATTGAATTAATCGTTATAATTGATATGTCTCTTATTTTTTTGAGCCTTTTAAAATTTGTATTGAAATCAGGCGAAACTTTATCCGTAAAGTTTATAAAGCACAAGACAACATTATATCCTTTTTCTGATAATAAACAGGCAATTACCAAACCGTCTCCGCCGTTATTACCGGGTCCGGCAAAAATTATAAAATTGATTTTGTCGGTATATAATTCCAAAATTTTATCGGCAGCTTTCTTTGCCGCTCTTTCCATTAAGTTAACGGATGATATCGGTTCGTTTTTTATCGTGTAATTATCAGCTTCCCGGGTAATATTTGATGTGAATATCTTCATTTTATACTATATTTGTTTTTTAAAGGAACAAATATACGCAAATATCGTCTCTAATGAATATCATTTTTGAAAAAACAACAGACAGTTATATTCTTAAACTTGCTGAATTTACGGAAGACTCAAAATTAATATTTCAAAAAACAGAAAGAGATTTTTCAAAAGAAGAAATAGAATACTTTAATTCAATAAAAAACGAGAAAAGAAAGCTTGAATGGTGCGGAACAAGGTTGCTTCTTAAAAATATTCTCGGGACGTATGAAAAAATATACTATGACACATACGGAAATCCGTATTTAAAAAATGATAAAAGTATTTCAATAACACATTCGGGAGCTTTTGTCGGAATAATTATAAGCAAAAATAAAGAAGTCGGTATTGATACGGAAATAATTTCGGAACGCATTCTGAGAACCGCACATAAATTTATACCTGAGAACGACCTGAAATTGTTAAACGAACCGAAAGAGATATATTTGCACTGGTGCGGTAAAGAAACATTATTTAAAATAAAGGGCAACGGAGGTTATGATTTTAAAAAAGACTTTAAAATTAAATTACTGCCTGATATTGAAAAGTCTGGAGTGATAGAGGCTGAAATTATTAAACACACAAAAGAGATATTTGTGCTGAACTATCAATTTACAGAAAATAAAAACCTGCTTACGGTTTGGACAGGTTGATTTACAGTCCTGCCGGCTTCGGTAAGATAAATTTGTCGTAAATCAATATTGTAACAAGCCGCAAAAAATGTATATTTGACATTTTGTTGCAGAAAGTTATGACGTTTCACAAATAAATATGTATGAAACCGTTTAAAATACTCGTAATTGATGATGAAAAACTGATTCGTTGGTCTTTTGAAAAAAAACTGAACTCCGAAGGTGTCAAGGTATACACTGCGGGTTCGGGAGAAGACGGTGTAGAATCATTTCGAATGGAACAACCGGACATTGTCTTTTTAGATAATAAATTACCTAAAATGCAAGGTCTGGAAGTTCTGAAAAAAATAAAAGCAATAGACGAAGACGCAATTATTGTTTTTATGACGGCTTACGAATCTGTTGACATTGCCGTAAGTGCAATTAAAGCCGGGGCGCACGAATACATAAACAAACCTTTTTCTTTTGAGGAAATTAATGTAATAATAAAAAACATTAAAGATAAAATAGAAAAAGAAAAAGAAATTCAGCTGCTTAAGAGAGAGAAAAAAGATTCTGTAACTTTCAATCATATAATAGGAGAGTCTGAAAAAATAAAAAGCCTGAAACAACTTGCTAAGAAAATTGCCAGAACGGAAACAACAACAATCCTTCTTCTCGGTGAAAGCGGAACCGGAAAAGATCTATTCTCAAAAGCAATTCATAATGAAAGCAACAGAAAAGATAAACCGTTTGTAACCATAAACTGCTCCTCGCTGCCGGAAACTCTTTTAGAGAGTGAACTTTTCGGGTATGAAACAGGAGCATTTACAGATGCAAAAAAACAAAAAAAAGGACTTTTTGAAGTCGCAGAAGGCGGAACTGTTTTTTTAGATGAGATAGGAGAAATAAACCAAACAACTCAGTTAAAACTTCTTAATGTTTTGGAAAACAGAACTGTCAGAAGACTGGGAGGAACAGTAGACATTCCTGTTGATATCCGAATTATAGCAGCAACAAATAAAAATCTTAAAAAATCAGTTGAAGACAAACTTTTCAGGGAAGACTTATATTACCGTATTAAAGTTTTTCAAATAACAATCCCGTCACTCAGAGAACACAAAGAAGACATACCGGATCTTATCAAGTTTTTTATTGAACAATTCAATCTTCAATTCAGAAAAAATGTAAAAGATATCGATCCGAAAGTCTTGGAATTAATGATGAAATATGATTGGCCCGGAAATATAAGAGAGTTGAGAAATGTTATGGAGCGAGCCGTTATATTAGAAACAGATACAATATTGCACGAAGACTGTTTGCCCGGAGAAATAAGAGATGCAAACTGCATCGAAAAAGAATGCCATCCGTATAATTTTGTAATTCCGGATGAGGGAATTTCCATGGAAGAATTTGAGAAAGAACTTCTGAAAAAAGCTTTGGAAAAGACAAATAATAATCAAACAAGAGCTGCTCAATTGTTAGGAATATCAAGAGATACATTCAGATACAAAAAGAAAAAATATGACCTTTAGCTGCAACTCTGCAATTTGCCGAAAATAACGGTTTTTATCAGTTAAAAGAATAAAAAACTGACTTTTATCATTGTTTTCTGCTTTGTAATATCGTATTTTTGTATCTTAAATTACAAAACATTTCTATTGTATATGAATAATATTTTAGAATTTTTAAAGCCTCCGGGAAAATGGAAGATTCCCGCACTAATTATAACAGGAATAATAATCGGATTGACGGTATTTATTCTTTATATATCTAATGCCGTTTCGTATTTGTCAGAAAAACCGGAAACTTGCATAAATTGCCATGTTATGGTACCGCAGTATTCAACATGGGGACACAGTTCTCATCGTGAAGTTGCAACATGTAACGACTGTCATGTTCCGCATAATAATACGGCAAACAAATATTTCTTCAAAGCAAAAGACGGTTTAAGACACGCAACAATTTTTACGCTTCGCAAAGAACCGCAGGTAATATTTATTAAAGATGCAGGAAAAAAAGTCGTTCACGACAACTGTATAAGGTGTCACTCAAGGCTGCTTACAGACAGCAAGTTAGGCACGCAAACAAAGTTTAAACATTACGATAAAACAGAAAGAGAATGCTGGGACTGCCATCGTGAAGTGCCTCACGGCAGAGTCAACAGTCTGTCCTCTTCTCCTTATGCTCGTATTCCTGTTAATTCCCCGAAAATTCCCGAATGGTTAAATAATTATAAATAAAAAAATTATGAGTGATAAAAAAAGAAAACCCATAGTTAATTGGTTAATTTTAGCGGCAACCGTTGTTGTTGTCTTTTTATTGGGTATGCTGGCCTCTTCCGTTACGGAAAGAAAAGCTGAAGCTGTTTTTGCATACTCTCCTACAGTGAAAATAAGTCAGGAAGAACCCCGAAACGAAGTTTGGGGCGAAAACTTTCCGCGAGAATTTCAGTCTTATTATGAAACTGCCGACACAACATTCAGCAGTAAATATAACGGCAATGCAATGATTGATATGCTGGAAGTTGATCCCAGGTTAGTAGTATTGTGGGCAGGTTACGGCTTTTCTAAAGACTATAATCAAGGAAGGGGGCACGTATATGCCGTTACTGACCTGCACAATTCTTTACGTACGGGCGGACCTACAGGTCCTGACGACGGACCTATGCCTTCAACATGCTGGACATGTAAAAGCCCTGATGTTCCTCGCGTTATGAAGAGAGACGGTGTTACAGAATTTTATACAGGAAAATGGGCACGCTTAGGAAGCGAAATTGTTAATCCTATAGGCTGTGCCGACTGTCATGATGCCGAAACCATGAATTTAAGAATTTCCAGACCGGCTTTAATAGAAGCATTTGAACGACAAGGAAAAGACATAAATAAAGTATCTCATCAGGAAATGCGTTCTTTGGTATGTGCACAATGTCACGTAGAATACTATTTTGATAAAAAAAGACCGGGTGCGGAAGGTTCTGCCTACTTAACCTTTCCTTGGGACAAAGGTATGAGTGTCGAAGAAATGGAAAAATACTATGATGAAAAAGAATTTAAAGACTGGACACATAAAATAAGTAAAGCCCCTATGCTTAAAGCTCAGCATCCGGGATATGAAGTTTATTTAACAGGCATACATGCAGAAAGAGGAGTTTCTTGTGCTGATTGTCATATGCCCTACAAATCGGAAGGCGGAGTAAAATATACCGATCATAAAATTCAAAGCCCGCTCAATAATGTTGCAAATTCTTGTCAGGTTTGTCACCGCCAGGAAACAGAAACACTTATAAAAAATGTATATGACAGACAAGATAAAATAATCGAAAACAGAGATAAACTTGAAGAACTTCTGGTAAGAGCACACGTTGAAGCCGGTAAATGCTGGGAATTAGGTGCTACGGAAGAGCAAATGAAAGATATCCTTACCGGAATAAGACACGCACAGTGGAGATGGGATTATGCGGCAGCAAGTCACGGAGGCTCTTTCCATTCTCCCGTTGAAATAGGCAGAGTTATAACTACGGGCATTGATATTGTTCAGGAAACAAGAATAAAACTTGCACGCTTGCTTATTGAACTCGGCTTTAAAGACGAAGTTCCTTATCCGGATATTTCAACAAAAGAAAAAGCTCAGGAATTCATAGGGCTGCCTATGAAAAAGCTGAAAGAAGATAAAGAA
>JALSMF010000449.1 GCA_026987795.1 Bacteroidales bacterium | reverse complement strand
ATCTTTAGTTTCAATAATTACTTTCTCGATAAAGTTTGTTTGTTCGTCTTTCTCTATTTTATATGTTACGCCTTCTTTCAAATTTCTCAGCTCTACCGTTCCCGGATATTCTGAGATAATAAGTGCGTTATAAGGATCCCATTCACAAATTAAAGTTCCTTTTGTAATTTCACCGGGCTTAACAAACAGTTTTGCCCCGTAAGGAATTGAATAACTTGTAAGTTGTATTCCTGTATTTTTATCAAAAACTTTCATTTCTGTCATACGGCTTACAACAACTGTGAATTTTTCGCCGTTTTTTTCATACTCAACGGTTCTTAGTTCTTCAAATTCACAAATACCGTCATATTTTGCCGAAATACTGTTTTCGGAAGCGGCTCCTCCTGCAACCCCTCCGACGTGAAATGTCCTCAATGTAAGCTGAGTTCCGGGTTCTCCGATTGACTGGGCAGCTATCACTCCTATTGCTTCTCCTTTTTCAACCATTATACCTGTTGACAAATTACGTCCGTAACATTTTGCACATACACCTTGACGGGTTTCGCAAGTTAATACAGAACGAATTTCAACTCTTTCGATAGGAGAATCTTCGATAAGCTTTGCTATTTCCTCGGTAATTTCCTCTCCCGCCTCTACAATTAAAGTGTTATCATTAGGATGATAAACATTATGAACTGCTGTTCGTCCGAGGATTCTTTCGTAAAGAGATTCTACAACATCATCTTTATTCATAATTGTTGTAGCCTCAAGCCCTCTTAAAGTTCCGCAGTCTTCTTCGGTAATTACCACATCCTGAGCAACATCTACCAATCTTCTTGTTAAATAACCGGCATCTGCCGTTTTCAGAGCTGTATCCGCCAAACCTTTACGAGCACCGTGAGTTGACACAAAATACTCCAATACAGACAATCCTTCTTTAAAGTTTGATAAGATAGGATTTTCAATAATTTGTCCTGTAGTGGCTCCTGATTTTTGCGGTTTTGCCATCAATCCTCTCATACCGGACAACTGCCTGATTTGTTCTTTAGAGCCTCGGGCTCCGGAATCAAGCATCATATATACCGAATTAAAACCGTCTTTGTCCTGACTGATGGTTCTCATTACTTCCTGAGTAAGTCGGGCATTTGTATGTGTCCAAATATCGATTATCTGGTTGTATCTTTCATTATTGGCAATAAATCCCATATTAAAGTTACTCATTACCTCTTCAACCTGACGATAGCCTTCTTCAACCATTTCCATTTTTATTTCAGGAACTATAACATCGTCTAAGTTAAAAGAAAGTCCTCCTTTAAATGCCGTTTTATACCCTAAATCTTTAATATTATCAAGGAATTTAGCAGTTTTTGAAGTACCGCAAATTTTAATAATTTTTCCGATAATATCACGTAAAGATTTTTTAGTCAGTAACTCATTAATGTATCCGACTTCTTCCGGGACATATTGATTAAATATGACACGTCCTACTGTTGTTTCAATTATATCATTATTAATTAAAACCTTAATAACAGCGTGCATATCAACCTTTCCTTCATTTAAAGCAATATTTACCTCTTCGGGAGAGTAGAATGTAAGTCCTTCTCCTTTTACCTTATAATTTTTGTTAGATTTTTTTGCTTTAGTCAGGTAATACAACCCCAAGACCATATCTTGCGACGGCACGGTAATAGGTGCACCGTTTGCAGGATTTAAAATATTATGAGAAGCTAACATTAAAACCTGAGCTTCAACTACTGCCTCATTTCCCAAGGGTAAATGTACCGCCATCTGGTCGCCGTCAAAGTCGGCATTAAAACCGGTACAAACCAGCGGGTGAAGCTGAATTGCTTTTCCTTCAATAAGTTTCGGCTGAAAAGCCTGAATACCGAGTTTGTGCAATGTAGGTGCACGGTTAAGCAATACGGGATGTCCTTTTAGAACATTCTCAAGGATATCCCATACTACAGCATCTCTTCTGTCAACAATTTTCTTGGCAGATTTAACGGTTTTAACAATACCTCGCTCAATCAGTTTTCTTATAATGAACGGCTTATACAGTTCTGCCGCCATTTCTTTCGGGATACCGCATTCATGAAGTTTAAGTTCCGGACCTACAACAATTACGGAACGAGCTGAATAATCTACACGTTTACCGAGTAAGTTTTGTCTGAATCGTCCTTGCTTACCTTTAAGACTGTCGCTTAATGATTTTAGAGGTCTGTTTGCTTCTGTTGTAACCGCACTTGATTTACGGGAGTTATCAAATAAAGAATCAACAGCTTCCTGCAGCATTCTTTTTTCATTTCTGAGAATAACCTCCGGAGCCTTTATTTCTATTAATCGTTTAAGTCTGTTATTTCTTATAATAACTCTTCTGTACAGATCGTTTAAGTCTGAAGTTGCAAATCGTCCTCCGTCAAGAGGTACCAAAGGTCTCAATTCCGGCGGTATTACCGGTAAGACTTTCACAATCATCCACTCAGGCTTATTAATATTTTTTGAAGCATTAAAAGCATTTACGACATTTAGTCTTTTAAGAGCCTGATTTTTTCGTTGTTGTGAAGTTTCGGTATTTGCAGCTGCTCTTAATTCTGTTGCTAACTCTTCTAAGTTTATTTTTTTCAACAAATCTTCTACTGCTTCAGCACCCATTTTTGCTATAAATTTATTCGGGTCTTCGTCAGGTAAAAGATAGTTGTCTTTAGGTAAAGAATCAACTATTTCAATATATTCTTCTTCCGAAAGAAAGTCCATATAGTTAATGCCGTCTTCAGCTTTAATACCGGGCTGAATTACTACATATTTTTCGTAATAAATAATTGAATTCAGTTTTTTTGTGGGAATACCGAGTAAATATCCTAATTTATTAGGCAAAGAGCGAAAATACCACAAATGAATTACGGGAACCACCAAAGAAATATGTCCTGTTCTTTCTCTTCTTACTTTTTTCTCTGTAACTTCAACTCCGCATCTGTCGCAAACAATACCTTTATATCTTATTCTTTTATATTTTCCGCAGTGACATTCGTAGTCTTTAACGGGTCCGAATATTCTTTCACAAAACAGTCCGTCTCTTTCAGGTTTATAAGTTCTGTAATTTATTGTTTCAGGTTTTAATACTTCACCGAAAGAGTGTTCGAGTATTTCTTCCGGAGAAGCCAAACTAATGACAACTTTTGAAAAATCATTTTCAGTATTGTTTTTTTGTCTGAAAGCCATATCTGTGTTTTAATAAATATGTAATTATAATATAAAAATGTTACGGTAATTTACGATACTCTGCTATTCTAAACTTATCCTAAGTCCTAAGCCTCTTAATTCATGCAAAATAACTTTGAATGATTCCGGAACACCCGGTTTCGGTAAAGTTTTACCTTTAACGATAGCTTCGTATGCTTTAGCTCTTCCGACAACATCATCTGATTTAACGGTAAGCATTTCCTGCAATATGTTTGCGGCACCGTATGCTTCTAAAGCCCAAACTTCCATTTCTCCGAAACGCTGACCTCCGAACTGTGCTTTACCTCCGAGGGGCTGTTGCGTAATCAGTGAATACGGACCTATTGAGCGAGCATGCATTTTGTCGTCAACCATATGACCGAGTTTAAGCATATAAATTACTCCGACAGTGGCAGGTTGGTCAAATTTTTCTCCTGTTCCGCCGTCATAAAGATATGTTTTTCCATATCTGGGTAAGCCTGCTTTATCTGTATATTTTGAGATATCATCTAATGATGCACCGTCAAAAATCGGAGTCATAAACTTAACACCGAGCTTCATTCCTGCCCAACCGAGAACGGTTTCATATATTTGTCCGAGGTTCATACGTGAAGGCACACCCAGAGGGTTCAAAACTATATCCACTGTTGTTCCGTCTTCAAGGAAAGGCATATCTTCGTCTTTAACAATTCTTGCTACAATACCTTTGTTTCCGTGACGTCCCGCCATTTTATCACCTACTTTAATTTTGCGTTTTTTAGCAATATAAACTTTTGCCAACTGCAATATTCCTATAGGTAACTCATCGCCTACCGTAATACTGTATTTTTTACGTTTATATTTTCCTTGAATAATTTTATGCTTCATCACATAGTTATGAAGCAAGCGTTCAATAAGTTTGTTGGTTTTTTCGTCAGTTGTCCAATTCATCGGATTAATTGACAGGTAATCAACCTCTTTCAATTTTTTAAGTGCAAATTTCTTTCCTTTGGGAATAATTTCTGCATTCAAGAAATCAAAAACTCCTTGTGATGTTTTACCGTTAACAAGGACAAAAAGTTTATCAACCAACTTATCATATAATTGGGTTAATTCTCTTTCTTGTTCAAAGTCTATTTTCTCTATTAAAGGCTTTTCTGCATTTTTTACTTTTTTGCCTTTCATTGAGCGAGAAAATAATTTTTTATCTATGATTACACCTTTTAAAGAAGGTGAAGCTTTTAAAGATGCGTCTTTAACATCTCCTGCTTTATCTCCGAATATTGCACGAAGCAGTTTTTCTTCCGGAGACGGGTCTGATTCTCCTTTAGGTGTAATTTTACCGATAAGAATATCTCCGGGATTAACATGTGCCCCTATTCTTATCATTCCGTTTTCGTCAAGCTGCCTTGTAGCTTCTTCGCTTACATTAGGAATATCAGGGGTTAATTCCTCCATTCCCCTTTTAGTATCTCTAACTTGCAAGATGTGTTCTTCTACGTGTATAGACGTAAAAACATCTTCTCTTACCACTCTTTCGGAAATAACTATTGCATCCTCAAAGTTATAGCCTTTCCAAGGCATAAACGCAACTTTAAGGTTCTTTCCTAATGCCAGTTCTGCATTTTCGGTAGAGTAACCGTCGGTAAGAATTTGTCCTTTTGTTACTTTATCTCCTTTTCTGACAACGGGAATGAGATTAACAGTTGTATTTTGGTTTGTTTTTCTGAATTTCGGCAACCTGTATCTTACGGTATCATCTTCAAAGCTTACAAATTTTTCTTCTTCGCTTCTCGTGTATCTGATAACGATTTCATCGGCATCAACATATTCTACGATACCGTCTCCTTCTGCAAATATTTGGTTTCTTCCGTCTCTTACTACAATCGGCTCAATACCTGTTCCTACTATAGGTGCTTCAGAAGTAATAAGCGGAACTGCTTGCCGCATCATATTCGAGCCCATCAAAGCTCTGTTTGCATCGTTATGTTCTAAGAAAGGAATCAGCGATGCTGCAATTGATGCTATTTGATTTGGGGCAACATCCATATAATCGAGTTTTTCTTTTTCGATATACGGAAAATCTCCCTGAGATCTTGCTTTTACTTTTTCTGTTTTCAGCTCTCCTTTTTCGTCGAAATCAGAATTTGCCTGACCTATTATTTTATTATCCTCTTCTTCTGCACTTAAATATACTACACCTTTTTCCGAAATATTAACTTTTCCGGTTTCTACTTTCCTGTAAGGTGTTTCTATAAAACCTAATTCATTTATTTTGGCATATACGCAAAGAGATGATATTAAGCCGATATTAGGACCCTCAGGGGTTTCAATAGGACAAAGTCTTCCGTAATGGGTATAGTGAACGTCTCTGACTTCAAAGCCGGCTCTTTCTCTGGAAAGACCTCCGGGTCCGAGAGCTGACATTCTTCTTTTATGAGTCATCTCAGCTAAAGGATTTGTCTGATCCAAAAACTGTGAAAGTTGGTTAGTTCCGAAGAAAGAGTTTATAACGGAAGAAAGGGTTTTGGCATTAATTAAATCTATAGGTGTAAACACCTCATTATCCCGAACATTCATTCTTTCACGAATTGTTCTTGCCATTCTTGCCAATCCTACTCCGAATTGATTTGCTAATTGTTCGCCTACCGTTCTGACTCTTCTGTTGCTCAAATGGTCTATATCATCAACATCAATTTTAGAGTTTATAAGCTCAATAAGATATTTTATGATAGCCGTAATATCCTCTTTGGTAAGTATTCTTGTCTCTTGCGGGATATTAAGTCCGAGCTTTTTGTTCATTTTATATCTTCCGACATCACCAAGGTCATATCTTTTGTCGGAAAAGAATAAATTTTCTATGACTTCTCTTGCTGTTGATTCATCAGGTGGCTCTGCACTTCTTAACTGACGATATATGTATAAAACAGCTTCTTTTTCAGAGTTACAGGGGTCTTTTTGAAGTGTGCTGTAAATAAGGGCGTAATCAATCGGGCTTTTTGTATCTTTATGAAGAAGTATTGTTTTGGTTCCTGAATCTATAATTTGTTCTATATGTTCTTCTTCCAAAACAGTTTCTCTGTCTATTATAACCTCATTTCTTTCGATAGAAACGACTTCTCCGGTATCTTCG
>JALSMF010000448.1 GCA_026987795.1 Bacteroidales bacterium | reverse complement strand
TCAGAAAGTATATATTTTTCATTACTTTCGGGACAAACGGCTATTCCGTTTTCGTCAAAATTAAGTCGATGCCCGTATTCGCTCATCCATCCGATTTGTTTTGCAGGATTTCCGACCACTAAGGCATAGTCTTTTACTTCTTTAGTAACTACGGCTCCGGCGCCTATAAATGCAAATTTTCCGATATTATGTCCGCAAACAATCGTTGCGTTAGCACCTATTGATGCACCTTTTCTTACAACAGTGGTTTCGTATTGTCCTCTTCTTACAACGGCACTTCGCGGATTTGTAACGTTTGTAAAAACCATTGAAGGACCTAAGAAAACATCATCTTCGCAAATAACTCCGGTATAAATCGAAACATTATTTTGAATTTTTACGTTTTTTCCGAGGACTACTTCGGGCGATACCACTACATTTTGCCCGATATTACAATTTTCACCTATTTTACAATTGGGCATAATATGCGAAAAATGCCATATTTTTGTCCCTTTTCCTATTTCGCAGCCCTCATCAATAACGGCTGTTTCGTGTGCAAAGTAATTATTTTCCGTCGGCATATTCCAAAACTTTTTCGGTTATAAATTTTAATTGGTCTTCCGATAATTCGGTATGCATCGGCAAAGATAAAACAGTTTTTGATAATTCTTCCGTTACCGGAAAATCATTCGCTTTATAAGCCAAATATTTATACGCATTTTGAAGGTGCAGAGGATATGGATAATAAATCATTGCGGGAATATCGTTTGAATTTAAAAATTCTTTAAGTCCGTCTCTGTCAATATCTTTCACTTTTATTGTATATTGGTGAAATACGTGAGTTGATTTTTTATTTCTTGCCGGAATTACAATATTCGGATGATTTTCAAAAGCATTATCGTAAAATTCGGCAGCTTTTTGACGTGCTGAAATATAATCGTCAAGATAATTGAGTTTTACGTTAAGAACGGCTGCCTGCATGGAATCTAATCTTGAATTTACACCGATTTCATCATGGAAATATTTGATTTTTGATCCGTGATTCGCAATTTGCCGTATTTTTTCGGCAAGTTTATCGTTATTTGTATATAATGCACCGCCGTCGCCGTAGCATCCGAGATTTTTGGAAGGAAAAAACGAAGTACAGCCGATTGTTCCTATTGTTCCGAGTTTTTTAGTTGTTCCGTTGTCAAAAGTATAATCCGCACCTATGGCTTGTGCCGTATCTTCGATAACAAAAAGATTATTTTTTTCTGCAATTTTCATAATCTGTTCCATATCGGCAGCTTGTCCGAACAGATGAACAGGTACTATTGCTTTTGTTTTAGGAGTAATTGCTTTTTCTGTTTGTTTTACGTCAAGATTAAAAGTGTCGGGGTCAACATCAACAAATTTCAAATTTAGACCTAAAAGAGCGACCACTTCAACGGTTGCAATGAAAGTAAAATCTGCGGTTATAACTTCATCTCCGGGTTTCAATCCTAATGACATTAATGCAATTTGCAGAGCATCAGTTCCGTTTCCGCAAGGAATAACGTGTTTTACATTAAGATATTTTTCAAGATTTGTTTGAAATTCTTTTACTTTCGGTCCGTTAATAAAAGCCGATGATTCAATCACCTCCGAAATTGAATCATTTATTTCATTTTTTATTTTTTGGTACTGACCTTTAAGGTCAACCATCTGTATTTTATTCATTTTGTGTTAATTTGAAAGGTTATTTTGCATAGTTTACGGCTCTTACCTCACGGATAACGGTTATTTTAACCTGTCCGGGATATGTCATTTCTTCTTCTATTTTTTTTGCAATATTAAACGACAATTCTTCTATCTCTTTATCGGTAACTTTATCACTTCCTACAATAACTCTAAGTTCTCTTCCTGCCTGAATTGCATATGTTTTAACAACACCTCTTTCTTCTGCCGCTATACTTTCAAGTTTTTTTATTCGTTTTATGTATGATTCTGCTACTTCACGCCTTGCTCCGGGTCTTGCTCCTGAAATTGCATCGCATACCTGCACTATCGGAGATAACAGACTTGTCATTTCAACTTCATCGTGATGTGCTCCTATCGCATTAACGACTTCGGGTTTTTCTTTATATCTTTCGGCAAGTTTCATTCCGTAAATTGCGTGCGGAATTTCAATTTCTTCATCCGGCACTTTTCCTATATCATGAAGCAAACCGGCACGTTTTGCAAGTTTTACGTTTAATCCGAGTTCTGAAGCCATTACGGCACATAATTTGGCTACTTCGCGAGAGTGTTGCAAAAGGTTTTGTCCGTATGAAGAGCGGTATTTCATTTTTCCGACAAGGCGTAATATTTCACGATGCAACCCGTGAATACCTAAATCGATAGCTGTTTTTTTTCCGGTCTCCAGTATTTCCTCTTCTAATTGTTCTTTTGTCTTTGCGACTACCTCTTCAATACGTGCGGGGTGTATCCTCCCGTCGGTAACTAATTGGTGCAAAGCGAGTCTGGCTACTTCTCTTCTTATCGGGTCGAAACTTGACAATACTATTGATTCGGGCGTATCGTCAACTATAATTTCTATGCCTGTTGCGGCTTCAAGAGCTCTGATATTACGACCTTCTCTGCCTATAATACGTCCTTTCATATCATCGCTGTCAATATGGAAAACGGTTACGGCATTTTCAATTGCTGCTTCGGTACCTATACGTTGAATGGTTTTTATAATAATTTTTTTGGCTTCTTTATTTGCCGTAAGTTTTGCCTCTTCAATTATATCATTGATATGAGCCATTGCTTCTGTTTTTGCTTCAGCTTTGAGTGATTTTATCAGTTCTGCTTTAGCATCATCCGATGAAAGTCCGGAAATATTTTCCAGTTTCTCTATGTGTTGTTTTTTTAATTTTTCAAGCTCATCATTTTTTTTATCTACTATTTCAAGCTGTTTTGTAAGGTTTTCTCTTACCGCATTAACTTCTTGTTTTGTAATTTCAAACTCTTTCAGTTTGTTTTTAAGTTCTTCTTTTCTGAGATTAAGGCTGTTTTCTCTTTGTTTAAGTCTGTTTTCGGCATCGGCAATACGGCTGTTTTTTTCAATTATTACTTCTTCATGCTTTTCTTTTAACTGCAGAAATTTTTCTTTTGCCTGCAATATTTTTTCTTTTTTTATTACTTCTGCTTCATTTTCGGCTTCTTTAATTATTTCACGGGCTTTTTTACGAGTTGCTTTTATTTTCAAAAAGAACCCCGCTGAAAAACCTAAGATTAATCCGAGTACTCCTGTTATTATAACTATTTCATTCATTGAACTATAAATTTATTATTAATAAAAAAGCCCGCAATTCCTCAAATATTTTAAAAAAGCTCCGATTGAGCATTTATGGAGTTGCCTTTTAGTTCAAACTTTCACCGTCGGTTAAGAACCGAATTTTGACGAATCAAAATTGCGACCTGTTTTCCGTAAATTGAGCATTAACTCCAAATTTGTTAGTGTTGAGCTTAACAAACAGTTTTGAGAAATTTACGGGCCGTTATGACCTTCAATTATTTTTAATTATATCAAAGATATGACTTTTTACATTCAAATGCAAGAATACGACTTATTTATTTTTTTCAATATAATATTCCAACTCTTCATTAATTTGTTTTAATTCTTCGTTTAATAAAGAAACATCATTTTTTTGTTCGCATTCCAAAAGTTGCTTAACATATTGTAAAGATGTCATTGCCAATAAATCAAAAGAATCTCTGTCGGCATATTTATTTTGATATTGTGTTAATTTATCATTAATAATTTTAGCCGCTTTTCTTATTATCTCTTCTTCTCTGCGATTAATACGCATAGGATAATATTTTGCTCCTATATTTATTTTTATTGACAATTTATCATCCATATCGTTTTTATTCGTTTAATAAGCCGATACTTTTATCTATTTCTCGCACTATCCTGTTTATTTTCTCTTTGACTTTTATTTTATCCTCTTCAGATAAACTGATTGTTTTAGCTGTTTTTAAAATTTCTGTTTTTTCTTCCAGTTCTTTTATTTTGTTTATTAATATCTTATTTTCTTCAGTTAAGTTATTATTTTTTTCTTTAAGTTCTTTAATTAAAAGTATTTTTTCTTTATGACCTGAAATAAGATTGCCGATTAATTCTTTAAGACGATTTATTTCATTATTGTAGTTATCCATCATACCTTTTAGCAATCAGCAAAATTAACACAGTAAATTTAAAAATAAAAAATAAATTTAACCCTTTCAAAACAAAAAAGCCGACTCACGCGGAATCGGCTTAATTTTAAACTGTTTGCTGAATACTACTTGATGACGGGCGTAACGGTATATGTCAAGTTACTTATGTCGGCATGTATTAAGTAGGTTCCGTCTGCAGGCGGAGCAGGTATTGCCGGCGGGTCTGTAACATCTTCAGTCGGTCTGTAAACTAAATTACCTGTATCCCAAGTTCCTGAAGCATCGGTTCCCCACTGCGGAGCCCATTGTCCGAGAACGGCAATAAATTTAATATAGTTACCGGCTCCTCCTATTAAATCTGTTGTAATTTCATACACTCCCGTTGAAATAAACGTCATTTCAAGAGCTGCCGTATTATTCCATCCTGCACTTGTTGCATTTCCCAATAAATATAACGGAATTATATCACTGTAAGGAGTTACGTTTATATTAGTAACAGGAGAATAAACAGTATCATATCCGTTTATAACAGAAGCAACTCTTATATCTAATACCGATACTGTATCAAAAGGTAATTCCAGAGCAATCATTTTATTATTCATATCTACGTGTGTAATTGAAAACGAAGTATCGTAACCGGAATATAAAGTTTCGCTGTTTTTGAAATTATTTCCTGCAGTATCAATTTCAACTATATATGAAATGCCTAATGGGATTCCGTAATCAGACTTTGACCACGAGAATGTGTCTAATACGTTATCTGCACTATCTCGTGAAAGCACATAAGACGTTCCGGAAACAGGTGTTACTACCTGAGGAACCGTAATTTTATCAGGGTTTAGTACGGGATTTGTATTTTCTTTTGTACAAGACCAGATGAAAATTATTCCTGTTAAGAATGTAATTATTAGATGTTTTGTTTTCATTTTTAAAAATTTTAGATTAATAACCCGGGTTTTGTGTTAAATTAGGATTAGCATTAATATCACTGGTAGGTATCGGATACAAATCTCTGTATGAGTCTGTAGCAGCACCGGCTTGAGCATTGCCTTTCCATTCCCAAACATAATCACCGCCGGTAAATTTACCGAAACGAATTAAATCGGTTCTTCGGTGAGCTTCCCAATAGAGTTCTCTTGCTCTTTCCGCTAAAATAAAATCAAGAGTTAAGTCTCCGGAAGTTATGTCTCCCGAATTATCACCGTATGCTCTTTGTCTCAGTTCATTTATATAATTTACGGCTGTTCCGACATCTCCTCCGCCTCCTCTTATAACACATTCAGCATAAATAAGATATGCATCGGCTAAACGATAGACCGGAAAATCCGTACTTACAAAAGTTGCATGTGCATTCGGAGCGGGACTTCCGTCGTGTGACAGATTTTTAAATTTTGTTACACCTATTCCTTGTGTGAATGTTCCCACATTATCAATATTCCATTGCCAACCTTCATCTGTATTAAAGAAAAACATTCCTCTCTTATCTTGTATCGAAGAGGCTTCAGGGTCTGTCGGGGAAAAGTCAGACTCAGTAAGACCGAAATAACCTGTTACAAAATTTTGTATGGTTCGAATACCTCCCCATCCGCCGTCAATACCGTTCAAAGGCATTCCTCCGCCGTTGGAAGCATGAAGAACAAATGTCATACCGCCGTATTGTTGTGTATTTTGTCCGTCAAAACAAATCGGAAAAATCATTTCAGGGCTTGTGTTGTTATCGGCACAAAAAATATCGGCATAATTGTCGTCAAGAGAATATCCTGCATTAAGAACCTTATCAATATAAGTCAGTGCATCTGAATATCGAGGAGTTCCGGTATAAACTTCCGCATTTAAATAAAGATGTGCCAGCAGCATCCAATCGGCAGCTTTATCTGCTCTTCCGTATTCAAAGCTAGGTTCACCTAAATCATTTTCTATATCTTTCAGTTCACTTTCAATATAGTTAAATAAATCTGCTCTGCTTATTTGTTCCGGGAAAAATGCTCCGGGCAAATCTTCTTCGTTTACAAAAGGCACGTTTCCGAACATATCAACTGCATGATAGTATGAAAAAGCTCTTAAAAAGCGTGCTTCTGCTTTATATTTTATTAAATCGTCTTTAAATGTCCCGTCCGCTGTTTCCAAAGCAGTGTTTGCATTTCTTATAAATTCATTACTTATAGAAATAGTATAAAAAATACGAGAATACAGAGCCGTAATGAATACGTCGTTAG
>JALSMF010000447.1 GCA_026987795.1 Bacteroidales bacterium | reverse complement strand
TTTGCTTATATTTTCAATCTTCTCCGTTCCGCTTAATCTTGCTGTTACGCTTTCAAAAGTTTTATTGTAGTTTTTTTTATCATCTTTATAAAAAAGCCTTAGTTTTGTTTTAAACGGAATATTTTTTTCTTTTCTTATATTTCTGATTTGAGCTACGATTTCTTTTGTTGTATCAAAACTTGAAAGTAACTCTTCGTTATATTCATGCGGAATCGGCATATTGGCAATCATAATGCTTTCACCGTTTTTTCTTTTCTTAATGTTCTGCCAAATTTCTTCGGTTATAAACGGCATAAAGGGGTGTAAAACACGCAATAAGTTATCGAAAATATCAATAATTTCGCTATATGTTATTTTATCAACGGGTTTTTGATAATCAGGTTTTACAATTTCAAGCAGCCAAGATGAAAAATCGTCTTTAAACAAGCGATAAACCGTCATCAATGCTTCTGAAAGCTTAAAGGTTTCATATTGTTTGTTAAGGTCTTTTATTTGCTCATTAAATTTATTTTTGAACCAATCAACGGCAAGTTTTGAATGTTCCGGTTGTGAAATATTTTCGTCAATTTGCCAAGATTTAATCAAGCGATATGAATTCCATATTTTATTTGAAAAATTTCTGCCTTGTTCCGGCAGGCTGTCATTGTAGAGCAAATCCCCTCCGGCAGGTGAGCAAAGCATCATACCGAAACGCACCCCGTCGGCACCGTATTTTTTAATTAAATCGAGCGGGTCAGGTGAGTTACCGAGCGATTTTGACATTTTCCGTCTTTTCTCATCTCTTACCATCCCCGTAAAATAAACGTCTTTAAAAGGCTGTTCTTTACGAAATTTATACCCCGCAATAATCATTCTGGCTACCCAGAAAAAAATAATGTCATGACCGGTTGCCAAAACATCGGTCGGGTAATAGTAATTTATTTCCGGGTTATCAGGTTCGTTTATTCCGTTGAAAACCGAAATAGGCCAAAGCCAAGAAGAGAACCAGGTATCAAGCACGTCTTCGTCTTGATGTAAATCTTCCTGCTTCAAGTTTTTATTGCCTGTTTTTTTCTTAGCAAGTTCAAGGGCTTTTTCAATACTTTCCGCAACTACAAACTCGTTACTGCCGGGCAGGTAATATGCCGGAATACGATGCCCCCACCAAAGTTGTCGGGATATGTTCCAATCCCTGATATTTTCCATCCAGTGAAAATATGTATTTTTAAACCTTTCGGGAGAAAAGCGGATATTATTGTTTTTTACGTTTTCGACAGCAGGTTTTACAAGTTCTTCCATTTTCAGAAACCATTGCATGGAAAGTTTCGGCTCAATGGGTACGTTTGTTCTTTGCGAATAACCGACACGATTAACATAGTCTTCGATTTTAACCAAATTACCGGCTTTATCCAGGTCGCCGATTATGGATTTTCGCAAGTCGAAACGGTCAATACCTTCATAAATTCCGGCTTCTTTACTTATTGTTCCGTCATCATTAAAAATATCAATAACCTGTAAATTGTGTTTTTGCCCGAGCATATAATCATTTTCATCGTGTGCCGGAGTAACTTTTAAAGCCCCCGTTCCGAATTCTATGTCAATATATTCATCAAAAATTACGGGAACTTCACGATTTACGAGAGGGATTATTGCTTTTTTTCCTTTAAGGTGCTTATATCTTTCATCATTCGGGTGAACGCATACACCTGTATCTCCGATAATTGTTTCCGGTCGTGTTGTTGCAATTGTAATATATTCGTCTGTGCCTGAAATTTTATATTTTACGTAGTAAAGTTTTGATTTTTCATCTTTATATTCAACCTCTTCGTCAGAAACTGCAGTTTTAGCTTTAGGGTCCCAGTTAACCATTCTTATTCCGCGATAAATCAAGCCTTCATTATACAAGTCGATAAAAACTTTTATAACGCTTTTGTATAAATCGTCATCAAGTGTAAATTTTGTTCTGTCCCAGTCGCAGGAAGCTCCGAGCTTTTTAAGTTGTTCCAGGATGATTCCTCCGTGTTTATGAGTCCAGTCCCAAGCATGGTTTAAAAACTCCTCTCTGCTTATATCTTTTTTATTTATACCTTCTTCGGCAAGTTTGTTAACAACTTTTGCTTCCGTTGCTATAGAAGCATGGTCGGTGCCGGGAACCCAGCAGGCATTTTTACCCTGCATACGTGCTCTTCTCACAAGAATGTCCTGGATGGTATTATTCATTATATGTCCCATATGCAAAACGCCGGTTACGTTAGGCGGAGGAATTACTATCGTAAAAGGGTCTCTTTGATCGGGAACTGATTTAAAGAGTTTGTTATCAAGCCAGTATTTATACCACTTATCCTCTGTTACGGCAGGATTATATTGAGCGGAAGTTTTATTCATTAAAATAAATTTTTCAGTTAAAAATTATTCGTGCAAAGATAAAAGAGATTGTTTTAAAAACAAGAAAGAGAAAATATGATGTTTTAAATATATCAGATTTAAAATTATGTTCTGAGTTTACGAAACTAAAGAATTTTAAAAAAAATGTTTTGTTTTTTTGCAAATAAAAAAAACTGCATATCTTTGCACACGCAAAATTAAAAAAGGTACCATAGCTCAGTTGGTAGAGCAACGGACTGAAAATCCGTGTGTCCCTGGTTCAATTCCAGGTGGTACCACTTTAACTAGCAGCTACAAAAAAGCCCTTATATGAGGGCTTTTTTTATGATTGTGCTCATAGTTTATATTTTATTTCTTAATGCTTCGCATTAATTTTGTTGCAAAAACAAACTCGTTAAGTTCTTTATTTTCACTTTCAAGAATATCCTTGTTATTGCCTGTCCACCATGCTTGTCCGTTATAAATAAATGCAATGTTGTCGCCTGTTTCAGCAACCGAATTCATATCGTGGGTATTTATAACGGTAACAGTGTTAAAATCAACCGTAATTTCTTTTATTAAGTTATCAATTACTATTGCCGTTTTAGGGTCAAGCCCGGAATTAGGCTCGTCAAAGAACAAATATTTAGGATTAAGGACTATGGCTCTGGCAATTGCAACTCTTTTTTGCATACCTCCGCTTATTTCCGAAGGGTAAAAATCATTAACATTCTGAAGATTAACTCTGTCAAGACAAAAATCAACCCTTTTATTCATTTCTTTTTTGCTCATACCCGAAAACATCCTTAAGGGAAAAATTACGTTTTCGTAAACAGTGTACGAGTCAAACAATGCTCCGCCCTGAAAAACCATTCCTATCTCTTGTCTTATTTTTTGCTTTTCTTTTCTGTCCATTGAAGAATATACTTGTCCGCCGAAAATAATCTCGCCTTCATCAATTTCATGAATCCCGACAATAGATTTCAATAAAACTGTTTTTCCCGAACCGCTTTGCCCTATTATAAGGTTTGTTTTTCCTCTTTCAAAAGTTAAAGAGATATTTTTTAAAATTTGTTCTTCTCCGAAAGATTTCGATATGTTTCTGACTTCAATCAAGATAATAAAATTTGAGTTATTATAACATTGAAGAATAATATCAAAATACTTGAATAAACTACGGCTTTGGTATTTGCTTTTCCTACTTCTAAAGCTCCGCCTCTTATAAAATATGCCTGATAAGCCGGAACCGTGGCAATAATAAATGCAAAAATTGCCATTTTTATAAGTGAATAAGTTATGTAAAACGGAATAAAATAGTAGTGAATACCGTAAACAAAATCGTCAAGAGGAATGGCATTTGTAAAATAAACCGCAAGATACCCTCCGAATATTCCGACAAACATACTGAAAAGCGTAAGCAACGGAAATGTAAAAACAGATGCTATAATTTTGGGCAAAACTAAATAACTCTCCGAATTAACTCCCATCATATCAAGAGCTTCTATTTGCTCGCGTATTTTCATAGTGCCTATTTCGGAAGCGATGTTGGCTCCTACTTTTCCGGCAAGAATAAGGGCAACAATGGTAGAAGAAAATTCCAAAAACATAGAATCTCGGGTTCCTAACCCGACAAGATACAACGGAACAAATGAAACTTCAATATTATAAGCAGTTTGAAGTGTTATAACTGCTCCCATAAATATCGAAATTATAAAAACTATAACCACGGAATTTATCCCGAGTTTTTCTATCTCAAAAAAGATATTCTGAATAAAGATATTGCGTTTTTGAGGTCGCTTAAAAACTTTTCTCAGAAATACCAGATATTTTCCTATATGGTAAAAAAATTCCATAAATAATTTTTCGGATTATTACAAAGAAAAGAAATTATTTCAAAAAAAGCAATTTGTAAACTTTGTATTGCAAAATTATAATAATTGATTCTTTTATTTATCATTATGGCTCGGTTTTATATATCTTTACGTCAAAATTATTCGGGTATGAATAAAGAAATGTGTAACAGGCTTTATGATTTTTTTAATGACAGCGAAGAAACTGTCGTAAAACCTGTTGATTTTGTTAAAACAGGTTACGGTTTTTTGTTTCTCGGAGTGCTTATTTTTTATCTTTCGTATATCGGGTATCTCGACGGATGGTATTTGCTCTCTGCGGCTGTTTTTATTATAGGATTGCTTCTTATACGTAAAAAAATAACGTCTTTGTTTTATTTCGAGAATGCGGAGGCTCTTGATGAAGATACATTTTCGGAAATATTTTTAAATTGTCTGAACAGTGAAATTTTACAAAAAGCGAAACATCTTTTAAATATCCGTAAAGAAATTAAGAATGAGAACTGTTATATTTTTTGTGTTCCTGTTTTTGAATCTCTGCCGGGAGTTGAAAAGGAAACAATAAAAAGAAAACTTGTAAAAAATGATACTTACATTTATTCCGTGTGGAAAATAAATATCATATTTATCGAAGAGAGCTTTATCGGTTATTTTTCCTGCATTTATAATACGTTTGAGAATAAATATTTTAACAATGTAACTACCGAATTTTACTATTCTGATATTACAAGCGTAAAAATTGAATACGCAAATAAAGATTTCAAGTATATTAATACAGAGGACATTACAACAGAGCAAATAAGCCTGCTTACCGTAAGTAATATTTCGGGAGATAAAATAGAATTTGTAAGTGAAAGACCTGAATCAAACGTTTTTTCGGCTTTTTCAGGAAATAGTGAACAACTTGTAAGAGATTTAAGGAAAAAAATAAGGGAAAAGCGGTTCCCGGGAGATAAATTCTCTGACAAAGATATAGATTTTGAGGTGGAAGATACACGAAAAAAACAAGAATAAATTATATATTTCACATAAAATTAAACAATTCTGTCAATATATTCCGAGTAGTCTTTAATTACGGGCTTATAATCATCCTGCAATAACGGAGACGAAATGATATAATCCGCTGTAGAACGATTATTTGCCGTCGGTATATTATAAAGAACGGCAATTCTTAAAAGTGCTTTTACGTCAACATCGTGAGGCTGAGGCTGCATAGGATCCCATAAAAAAATAAACATATCGATTTTGCCGTCGGTAATTAAAGCCCCCATTTGCTGGTCGCCGCCGAGAGGTCCTGATTTTAAGCGTATTATTTCCGGAGTTTTACATTTATGCTCTTTGCATTTTTCGGCTAATGCTTCGGTTACGAGTTTGCCGGTTGTTCCGGTACAGTAAATTTTATGTTTAGAAAGTTCTTTCCAGTTAAAAGTTACCCACTCAATAAGGTCTGCTTTTCGATTATCGTGTGCTACAAGAGCGATAGTTTTTTTCATCGTGTTTTTGTTTATCTGAATACAAAAGTAAATTTCCCGGAACAACAAACAAAAAAAGAGATGTTGATTTACAAAAAAATAACCCCTTTCAATATTAAAATTTTATTTTTGATTCTCTCGGTTTGTATTTCCAATTTTTAGGCTTATCTTTTAATAACTCATCAATAGAATCAAAATAATCTGAGTATTGCGGATATTCTGACCGAATTTGTTGTCTTTCAGTATCTGTTTCAGCATCTAAATATCTTGCTCGAGATATTAATATGTCTGCTTTGTCCGGCGGGTCGTCAGTAAATGCACGAGCCAAGTCTGAAGGGAATTTATTTTGCTTCATAATTGAAAACTTTATTTACAGATTAAAAACCGAACATTAAATCAAGCACCGGAAAAAAGCCTCCGTCTTTTCCGAAAGGAAATGTTCCGCAGCTATATATTGCACCTGCTTTTACGGCAAATTTATCTGATTTTCGCCAAGCTATTTTAAATTGATTTTCGGTTATCGTTCCGGCATCGCTTTGAGTCAGGAGAAATATGTTAAATTTATATTCATAAACAAAATTTTTATATAAATCTCCGGTAATATCAACACCTGCATGCGGTGTAAAAGTGTTATTAAGAGAATATGTCCTGGGGTAAACAATATGCCATTCGATATAAGAAAAATCAGCATCGCCCGCACTCAGGCAAATATCAATGCCCGCACTTACCG
>JALSMF010000446.1 GCA_026987795.1 Bacteroidales bacterium | reverse complement strand
ATATTGCTTATGTTCTTTGCACGGGTTCACGAGATAAGACCGTGGGAACACCGATTTGTTCGCAAGTATGTTGTATGTATTCCACAAAACAGGCACAACTGCTTATGGGTGCGTTACCGATGGCTGATATAACACTTTACTATTTGCATATCAGGGCTTTCGGAAAAGGATTTAATGAATTTTATGCACAGGCACAATCCATGGGTGTTGAATACGTAAAAGGGAAAGTTGCAAAAATTACCGAAAAGGAAGACGGCAATCTTATTCTCAGATATGAAGATATTAATACCGGAAAAGTTACCGAAACCGAACATGACATGGTTGTCCTTTCAGTGGGAATTTTGCCTAATGAAGGAATTACACAACTTTTTACAAACAGAAAATTGGAATTAGACCCGTTCAATTATGTTTCGCAAGCTAATCCGCTTGAAAGTCCGGCAATGACAAGTATTGAGGGCGTATTTGTTGCCGGCGTTGCATCGGCTCCTATGGATATTCCGGATTCGATACTTTCCGGCGGAGCCGCATCAAGCGAAGCGGCAAATTATATCAGGCACATTGCAAAGAAAACGGTTGAAGTATAAATTGGTGATTTTAAAAATAAACAGATGAAAAGTAAAATAGGCGTATATATTTGTCATTGCGGCGGGAATATTTCAGATTATGTTGACGTAAATAAAGTCAGAGAAGCCGTAAAAGACATTGAAGGTGTCGAAATTTCCCTTGATACCATGTTTGCTTGTGCTGATTCAAGTCAAAAGCAAATTTCCGATGATATTTCTAAAAAGCAACTTGACGGATTGGTTGTCGCATCTTGTTCTCCGAAATTACATTATCCCACATTCAGTGCCGTAGCCGAACGCGGCGGTTTAAATAAATACAATTATGTTCATGCCAATATTCGCGAACAAGTTTCTTGGGCACATTCCGACGATAAAATCGGTGCAACGGAAAAAGCAATAAAAATTGTAAAAGCTGCCATAGCCCGAGTTAAAGAATCGGTTTCTTTAAAGCCGATTGAAGTTAAAGCACAAAAGTCAATTGCCGTATTGGGTGCCGGTGTTGCCGGAATGCGTGCTGCCAAAGAACTTGCAGACCTCGGAATACAGGTTTATTTAATTGAAAGAGAGCATTTTGTAGGCGGCAGAATTTCACAATTGGATTATCTTTGCGGAGCGGATGAAACAGGAAAAGAATTGGTAACGCATTTGTATGAAAAAATTCACGAGCATCCGAACGTTACGCTTTTTACGGGTGCGGAAGTGATAAAAAAGAGCGGCAGTATCGGAAATTTTAAAATTCAAGTTAAAATTACGCCGCGTTTTATAAAAAACGAATGTAATCGTGATGAACTGTTGAAAGCAATTGAAGTTTGCCCCGTTGAAGTTGATGATGATTTTAATTTCAATATAACAAAACGGAAGGCAATTTACAGAAATTATGACAGCGAATATCCTCAAAAACCGACAATTGATAACAAAAATTGTACGCGTTGCGGAGAGTGCGAAAAAGTTTGTTCGAGTATTGATTTTTCACAAAAAGAAGAAGTATTGGATTTAACGGTCGGCTCAATTTTGGCAGCTACCGGTTTTGATCCTTATCAACCCAAAGAAGGCGAGTTTGGCTGGGGAATAGGAAATGTGGTTACGCTGCCTCAATTTCGGCGTATAATTAATATGTGTGATGACAAACTGGTTTATAAAGGAAAGGAAATCAAAGATATTGCATATATCTATTGCGTAGGAAGTCGCCAAGTTGACGGAAATAATAAATATTGCTCACGATATTGTTGTACTGCAACACTTTATACTTCAATTCTTACGCATAAAAAATATAAAGATATACACAGTTTTCATTTTAACAGAGGCATTCGGACTTACGGAAAACAGGAAGTTATTTATGATGAAGCATCGCGTTTGGGCGATATTTTTCTTCAATCTTATGAATACGACCCGCCGGAAGTTACTAAACTGAACGGAAAAACCAATGTTAAAATTGAAGACATTCTTACCGGCGGAAGCGAAATTGATGTTGATGCCGATTTGGTTGTTCTCGTTACCGGAATGGAGCCGAGAAATGATTGCAGCATAGGCGATGTGTTAAAAATTCCGAAAGGCAGAGACCGTTTTTATAATGAAATTCACATGAAATTGCGTCCGGTTGAAACCGTTATTGACGGCGTTACCATTGCCGGTGCCTGCCAAGGACCGAAAAATATTATGGAATCAATGAATTCGGCATTATCGGCAGCGGCAAAATCGTATTCTATTGTTAACAAAGGCGAATTGTCGCTTGAACCGATTATTGCAAAAGTTGATAAAGAAACTTGTGTTTGGTGCGGAAAATGTGCCGAAGCGTGTCCTTTCGATGCGATAAGCATGATTAAAGAAAACGGAAAAGATATTGCCGAAATTAATCCTTCGGTTTGTAAAGGTTGCGGAATGTGTCTTCCGGTTTGCGAAAGCAATTCAATTGATATGGACGGGTTTACCGATATTGAAATTGAAAGTATGATAAGTGTTTTAGCAGGAAGTTAAAAGTTAAATGGTAAAAGTTAAAATTATGGGTGTCGGGAATAAAAAAACAGTATTAATAATGAAGGAAAAACGGCAAGTTCCTCAAGCCGTAAAAGATAATTTGAAATTTTTTGTCAGAACAAAAAAGGAAATATTAAAAGCATTAAAAGACAAAAAAAAGACGGTTCCGGATCTTTCGGAAGAACTTAATATGCCGAAAGACAAGGTTTTGTATTTTTTAATGTCTTTATTAAAATACGGTTTTGTTGAAGTTGACGGAATTGACGATATGGACGAATATTTTTATTATAAATTGAAAGAAAATGGCTAAAATAAATCCGAAATTTACCGATGAATTAAAAAAATACGGTGCGTTTGATACGAATGCCTGCTATAATTGCGGACATTGCACGGCTGTTTGTTCGCTTTCGACAGAGGATGATTCTTTTCCGCGAGAAATGGTCAGATTCAGTGTATTGGGATTGGAAGAAAATTTAAAAACCTCTTTGAAACCCTGGTTGTGTTACTATTGCGGCGAATGCAGCGAAACTTGCCCGCGTCAGGCATTTCCGGGTGAGTTGATGATGACATTAAGGCGTTGGCTTACGGCAAAATATGACTGGACTAAACTTTCCGGCTTGTTGTATAAATCTTTACCCGTGAGTATTACATTTTTCTTGCTTGTAATTGCCGCCGTTATCGGTTTCGGTTCTTATGAAAATTTTGATACCGAAAAAATTATGCATCTCGGTCATTATTTTGAAATGTTCTCCATTGCCGGAGTTTTTGCCTTTATTTTGCTTCCGAATATTATCCGAATGTGGTATTTTACGATTGTTAAAGCGGGGGTAAAAGTCAAGTTCGTAACTTATTTTAAGAAAATTTGGGAGCTTATTGTCCACATGTTTACACAAAAACGGGCATTGGGCTGTGATGATAATCAGCTGCGTTGGTTCGAACATTTAATTTTGGTAATCGGCTATTTGTCATTGCTGTTTACAACCGTTGTTTTGGATTGGTTAGGTACCGAAAGTACATTTATTATTTGGCTCGGGTATGTCGAAAGTGCCGTTATTTTTGTCGTTACTTTTATTTTTATGTACGAAAGGGTAAAAAAATCAAAAGAATTGGCTCGACATGCCCATCCGAGTGATTGGTTTTTTGTAATTTGGTTATTCTTAATGGGTTTAACGGCTTTTATTGTCAGAATTTTTATTGATGTCGATTTAATTGAAAACAATCTTTGGATGTACCTTATTCATCTTACGGTTTTAGTGCAATGGGCATTAATTATTGTTCCTTTCGGGAAATGGACTCATTTTTTATATCGCTCCTTTGCAATGTATTTTGATGCTTTGAAAAAAGTAAAATAATTATATCGTTAACAAAATTCATCCTACTCTCGGCGTGTCTCAAAGACACACCGAGAGTTATACCGAAGTCCTTATTTTTATTGTGAATCAAGTTCGGAATTATTCTTTAAAAACACCGAATAATGTTGAACCATTTTGAGCTGCGACCAGCTTATTTCTTCCGGCAGGTTGTTTTTGGCTTCCGATAAAGTTTTTTCGGGATTTTTTTCAAAATAATCTTTGATTAATTCAATCGTTTCGTTTTTCATAAATTCTCGAATTTCCAATTCGCCGTTTTCAATATATCTTCCGAGATGATTTTCGATGGTTTGAAGGGTGAATTTTCTTATTCGGGCAATTTCTTCGGGCGTATTGCCTTCTTTGTATAATTCATAAGTAATTTCCCAAGTTCTTTTTTTCGGAATTTTTATTATTTCGGGTTCATCTTCGGGTGGTTCAATATGATTATCGGTAATATAGTCGGAAACGATTGAAATAATATCCGCCCCGAATTGCGAAATTTTTGCTTTGCCGATACCGGAAATGTTTTTCAGTTGTTTTGTAGTAACCGGCAGTTTATCGGCAATTTGCTGCATCGATTTATTTGACAGTATCATGTACAATTTTGCGTCAAGATATTCGGCTTGGCTTTCACGCCATTGTTTTAGTTGATAATACAATTCGGGATGCTTGGTTGCCGTTTCTTTTACTTTAAATTGTGTTTTTCGTTTTGTTTTTTGTGTTAATACGGCTTTTGCCTTTGCATCAATAAAATCTTTTATGTTAAAACCGGCCCGGCAAACGGCATGACATTTTAATTTTACGGTTAAAATTTCGTCAACGACATTCAAATTTTCGTCAACCGATTTTTGAACGGCGGTATTATCGGTTTCAAAACTTGCGTTTTTAATTTTCTCGATTAGTTCGGTATTCAGAAAATCGGTAAAATAATCGGCAGCTTTTTTTAAGCGTTCTTGTAAGTTTTCATTTTTTTCGGCATCCGGATTTTCTTTTAATTTCGAGGAAACTTCTTTCAGAAAATTCAGTGCAATTCCCGAAATTCTCGGTAAAGTTTTTTGTTTAATTTCCGAAATTATGCTTTCGAGATTTCCGGTAAAATTTCCGGAATATGCTTTTAAAGTTTTTTCAAAAACAGAGAATCTGTATGTAAGTTGCTTGTAGTTAAATAGTTCGTTAATAAGTTCTTTTTGATATTCGTGAATTGCATTTTTTAAAACATTTTCGTCGGGCGGATTTTTTTCTGTTTTTTTTGTGAAACTGTAAACTTCGTCGTCGCAAATAATTGCACTTTCGGATATTCGGGAGCTTAAAACCAAACCTTCCAATGTTTTGCATCGGCTTAAAGCCACGTAAGTTTGCCCGTGAGCAAAAGCAGCGGCGGCATCAATTACGGCTTTTTCAAAAGTTAAGCCCTGGCTTTTGTGTATGGTAATTGCCCACGCCAATCGCAGCGGAAATTGTGTAAACGAGCCGATAACTTCTTCTTCAATTTTACCGGTTTCTTTATTTATTTTGTATCTGATGTTTTCCCATGTTTCCCTGCCGGTATCAATTTCTTCAAAATCATTTTCGCATTTTACGGTAATCGTATTTTCTTCGAAACCGGTAATTATGCCTATTTTACCGTTAAAATAACGCTTTTCGTACGAGCTGTCATTTTTTACGAACATCACTTGTGCCCCTATTTTCAGTTCCAAATCAAAATCGGCGGGGTAGGCATATTCCGAAAATGTACCTTGTACTGTTGCCTGAAATTTGTGTGTTTTTCCTTTTAATTCTTTCAGCTTTGCTTGATTAATGACGTTTGCCGAATTGTTATGCGTTGTCAGCGTTATATATCCGCTTTTATCCGGCGGTTTAAAATCAGGAATATATCGTTCGTGCAGCAAGTCGTACGATTTCTTTGTCAGTTCGTCGTTTCTTATTTCATTAAGAATTTTTATGAAGGTATTATCCTGTTGCCGGTAAATATGTTTCAGCTCTACGGTAATAAAGTTTGTTTCGTTAAGTGCCTTGCTGTTAAAGAAATACATTGATTTGTAATACGGACTTAACAGGTGCATTTCTTCTTGTTTAACGATCGGTGCAAGTTGTTGAAGGTCGCCTATCATCAACAGTTGCACACCGCCGAAAGGCAAAAAACAATTTCTGTATTTTCTTAAAGTTTCGTCAATTGCATCCAAAATATCGGCTCTTACCATTGAAATTTCGTCGATAACAAGCAAATCCAATGTTTTGATAATGTTTATTTTTTGCTTGTTGAATCTTTGTTTGAAATTCGGATTTTCAATTTTATGCCCGGCAACCCTTTCGGTAATTATAGGTCCGAAAGGCAATTGAAAAAAGGAATGGATGGTAACACCGCCTGCATTAATTGCAGCTACTCCGGTAGGTGCAACAACGATTGTTCGTTTAACGGTTTTAAATCTCAGATTTTTGAGAAAGGTTGTTTTTCCCGTTCCGGCTTTTCCGGTAAGGAAAATATTTTTGTTTGTATATTGAACAAATTTTTCGGCTAATTTTAATTCGGGATTTTCCGGCATCGGGCAGTTGCAAAATATAAACTGTACAAATTTAGAAGAATTTATGCACTTGT
>JALSMF010000445.1 GCA_026987795.1 Bacteroidales bacterium | reverse complement strand
CATTTCGGGACGTTTTGATTTGTCGCGATTTCCTCCGGCACCGGCAATTGTTATGAGCTTTTGGTTGTCTTTTTTTAATTCGTTTATTGTTTTAAGGACATTTTCTATTGCATCGGGTGTGTGTGCATAGTCTATAATTACGGTTATTTCATTAATTTTCAGTGTTTCAAATCTGCCCTTTACGGGGAGTATTCCGCTTATTATTTGTAAAACATTTTCCGGATTTTCTCCCAGCAGTATTGCGGTTCCGTAAACAGCAGTGATATTGTAAACATTGAATTTTCCGGTAAGCAGTGTCCAGAATTCTGTTTCGTTAACAGACATTAATGTTCCGTCAAGGTGCATTTCAAGAATTTTAGCTTTAAAATCAGAAAAATTTTTCAGTCCGTAAGTATATTTTCGGGCAGGTGTATTTTGCAGCATTACTTTGCCGTTTTTATCGTCAATGTTTATAAGAGCGAAGGCTTCTTTCGGCAAATTGTCGAAGAATTGTTTTTTTACTTTAAGATATTCCGAAAAAGTTTTGTGATAATCCAAATGGTCGTGAGTAATGTTTGTAAAAATTCCGCCTGCAAATTTAAGTGCCGTAATTCTCTTTTGGTGAATACCGTGAGAGCTTATTTCCGCAAAGCAATATTCACATTCCGCATCAACCATTTCTTTGAGTAATCTGTTAAACGTTAGTGCGTCCGGGGTGGTGTGAGAGGCTTCTGTTTCTTTTTCGTTTATATAATTTTTCACTGTTGAAATAAGACCGACTTTGTATCCTGCTTTCAGAAATAAGCGATACAATAAAGTGGCAACTGTTGTTTTGCCGTTTGTTCCGGTAACACCTATGAGCTTTAGTTTTTCTGATGGGTTGTCGTAAAATTCTGCGGAAGCAAGGGCTAAAGCCGAAGAGGTATCCTCGGTTTTCAAAAGAGTAATCGGGAAATTATTGTTTTCGATATTTTTTGCCAGAACTGCAATTGCTCCGTTTTTAACGGCATCCTTAACGAATTTGTGCCCGTCGGTATTTGTGCCTTTTACGGCAATGAATAAATCGCCGTTTTTTGTTTTTCGGGAATCAAAGCTTATACCTGAAATAACAATATCGGTTGAACCGGAAATAATTTCGCAGCTAAATTTTGTTAAAATATCAGATAGTTTCTTTGCCATTTAATTTAAAATCAAGTTAATTTTTGTTGTTTTGTTTATTTTGCTTCCGGGCTTAACTGACTGATATACAACCTTCCCTCTTCCTGTTACGGAGACCTCCAATCCTGTTTTTTCAAGAATGTAAACAGCATCTTTTGCTCCGAAGTTTTTTACGTCAGGAACTACATTCGTGTTAATATTTAATGTATTTACGCTTAAGATTTTATTTTTTTGAGAAACAGATATCCAATTGTTTTCAGGGATTTTATTTTCTGTATCTGTATTTATAAAATTTAAAATGTTTTTTATGTCGCTTGCGGCTGCATATTTTATTTTCGGAATTTTAAGGGTGTCCGGAATGTCAGCAGGTTTTGGCGGATTAATTTCGCTGTCGCGGGAAAATATCTTATCGGCAATTTTTTTAAAAACAGGAGCTGCCGCCTGTGCGCCGTAATAGTCTGTTTTAGGTTTGTTTATTTCAACAATGATTGAGTATTTAGGATTGTCAGACGGAAAATACCCTACAAAAGAAGCTCTGTATTGCTCTATATGCTTTTTTTGTGTAATGTCATAATATTGAGTTGTTCCGGTTTTTCCTGATATTTTGTATTTGTCGGTATTTATACTTTTTGCTGTTCCGTAAAGAACAACGTCTCTTAATATTTTTTGTGCTTTTTTCAATGTTGATTCGGAACAAATAAGCGGATTTGAAATTTCCGGTTTAAATTCTTTAACGGTAATCCCGTCTTTTTCCAAAGATTTTACTATGCGGGGTTTTACTCTTACTCCGTTATTTGCCACGGCATTATAGAATGTGAGAATTTGTAAGGGGGAAATTTTTACTTCATAACCGTGAGCAATCATTCCCGGAGATGAGGGAGCCCAGGATTTATCTTCGGGTGATTTTATTTTCGGTTTAATTTCTCCGTAAATATCGACACCTGATATGTCGGTAATACTCATTGCATCAAGTTGTTCTAAGAAACGCTCTATTCTGCCTTTTTTTACGTAATTATCGTCAATAATTTTAAGCATTCCTACGTTTGATGATTTTGCGAAGACTTGCCAAACCGGAATTTTACCGTAGCTTTCAACTCCTGCATCATCAACCGGGACCCCGTGATACATTATGTGCCCGTTTCCGGTATTTATTATATCGTTTAAGTCAACATATCCGTCTTCAAGTGCAGCCATAAGGACCGGAAGCTTGAAAGTAGAGCCCGGAGCAAGGTTTTCGCCTACGGCATAATTAAATATTTCTGAGAAGTTGTTGTTTTCATATCTTTTCAGATTAACGATTGCTTTTATGAACCCGGTTTTAACTTCCATAACCACGACTGAACCGTAGTCTGCTTTTAACTTTGTGAGTTGCTGCCTTAAAATAAAATCAACGTAATCTTGTAAATCAATATCAACCGTTGTTCGTAAGTCTAAACCATCCTCTGCCTGAACGATTTCTCCTCCTTTAATTTTTCGCCAATTTCCCCCTCCGATTTTTTGCATATAATATTTTCCTGCACGCCCGCCCAGTTCGCGATTGTAGGAGTATTCTAAGCCGGCTTTTCCCTTAATAATGCCGGTTTCTTTATCTTCTCCCATAAATCCGATTGTTCTTCTCATCAGCTCGCCGAAAGGTCTTTTTCTTTTTGTGATTTTTTTGCTTATAAAGCCCCCTTTGTTTGACGGTAAACGGAAAAGCGGAAATTGTTTTATGGTAACATATTCGTCATATGTTAGTTTTTCGGCAATTTTTAAGTAACGTTCCTTTTTATTGCGTGCATTTATAAGCTTTTTTTTGTATTCTGACTTTGATTTGTCTTTTAGAAAATTTGACAGATAAAATGCAAGAGAATCAATATTTTCAGAGAAACGTTTACCTGTTAAACCGCCGGCTTGTGTATCCATAAAAATATCGTAATAACTTACCGATGATGCTAATAATTTGCCTTTTACATCATAAATACTTCCTCTGTCGGGCTTTGTTTCTCTTAAGTCAACAGCAATTTTATTTATTCTGTCTTGCCAAACCTCGTTTTTAAAAAACATTACAGAGATGAGCTTGAATGTTAAAAAAACGGCAAAAACGGCAATGAACAGATATATTATACCCATTCTAAATATTATTTGATTTTTGCCTGTATGTTTATTTTCTGAGCTCATTTTTTAATAACTATTTGCTTTAACGGATTTTCCGGAAGTTTTAAACCTCTTGCTTTAATTACGCTGTCCCCGGCAATTTTTCTTTCGGTTCCGGAAGACATAAGTTTTGCTCTTGATTTTGTATATTTTGAATGCAGGATTTCAACTTTCTCCTGTAAATTTCTTTTCTCAATAATCAGTTCTTCTGCTCGGTAACGATTATAAACCAAAATGACGGTTAAAAACATTATAAATAAAAGAAAATAAAAGTTTGAGGACTTAATTCCTTTACCGAGCCAATTCCCCGTAAGAATACTTTTTATTATATTTTTTTTTCTCATTATTATAATCTCTCTGCGATTCTTAATTTTGCACTTCTTGCTCTGTTATTTTCTTTAATTTCTTTTTCATCGGGAATAATTACCTTTCTGTTTATTTCTTTGAATAATTTTTCTGCATTTCCGAAAATATCTTTTTCTTCATTGCCTTCAAAGTTATTGTATTTTATGAAGTTCTTTACCAGCCTGTCTTCTAAAGAATGATAACTTAAAATTACCAAGCGACCGCCTTTTTTTAAACTGTATGCTGTTTGTGTCAGCATTTTTTTGAGAACTTCTGTTTCTTCATTAGTTTCAATTCGCAATGCCTGATAAATTTTTGCATATATTTTATTTTTTTGTTTTGTTTTAACGGTTTTATCAATGAGTAAATTAAACTGCTCTGTGTTTTTAATCTGCTTTGTTTCTCTTTCTTCTATTATTGCTGAAGCAAGCTTTCTTGCACTTTTTAAATTTCCGTATGTTTTGAATATATACATTAGTTTCTCTTCGGAATATTCATTTAAAATATTCGCTGATGTTTTTTTTGATTTACGGTTCATTCTCATATCCGGTATCCCGCTGAAACGAAAAGAGAAACCCCTTTCGGCATCGTTAATTTGATGCGAAGAAACTCCGAGATCTGCCAGAATTCCGTCAATCTTTTCAAAACCCGCGTAACGAATAAAGTTGCTGAAAAATTCAAAATTTGCCTGAAAAAAAACAAACTTGCGTTTATATTTTTTTGATAATTCCTCAGCATTTTCAAGAACATCTGCATCTTGATCGAAAGCAAATAATTTTCCGTTTGACAGTCGTTTTAAAATCTCTTCCGAATGCCCTCCTCCGCCGAATGTCAAATCAGCATAAATACCGTCGGGGTTTATGTTCAGTCCGTCAACGGATTGCTTGAGTAAAACGGGTATGTGATATTCTGATTTCATTTTTTGTTTAAACGGATTAAAGCAGCGGTAAATCTCCGCCCATAACCTCTTTTGCAAGTTCGGCAAATTCTTCAGGACTTAAAATTTCTTTATCATAAACCTCCTTAGCCCAAATCTCTATTTTTGTGTCCTGCCCGAACAGATAAACATCTTTTTCGATGTTTGCATATTGCAGCAAACTTGCAGGTATTAAAATTCTGTTACCCGTATCAATTTTTACTTCTGCCGTGCCTTTGTAAAAGCCTCTGATAAATGCAGCGTGTTTAGGGTTAAACGAGTTTGTTTTGGCTCTGATAATTTCAACCTGACGATTCCACTCTTCGTTTGTGTAAAGTATCAGGCATTTTTTGTAAATATCTGCTTTAAGAACCATTTTGTCAACAGCCCCTTCAGGTAACTGACGCAGTAATGCAGAAGGAATGTTGACTCTTCCCTTTGCATCAATTCTCGCGGTATGTTCACCTATCAGACTTGCCATTAGCTTGTTTTACAATACAGAATACAAATATAATGCAATTTTAACACAATACAACACTGTTCCCCACTTTAAGACACGTTGTGGTTTATTGTAGTTTTTAACAATTAATGTATTGCTCCAATTATCAATAATTTAGCATACTTTACTCATAATAAGATGTTTGTAAAAAACAAAAATAAACATGAAATCGGACTGAAAAAATATCGAACATATAAAAGGAGTATAATAGTCGGAGGAGAAATATTACTGCAGTATTTTTATGAACTTGTAAAAAAAAAGATAAAGATTGTAACAAATTTTAAACTTATACGTCTTAAATTATGAACGCAAGGCTTTAATGACAGTAAACGAATACAATAAAAGTGCAGAAAAGTATTCCGATCATATCTACCGTTTCATTTTAAAAAATATTGAAAATGAAAATACGGCAAAAGATATTGTTCAGGACAGTTTTGAGAAATTGTGGATAAACAGAAAGTCAGTTTATTTCGCAAAAGTAAAGTCGTATCTTTTTACAACGGCTTACAGAACAATGATTGATATAATAAGAAAGCAAAAAAGGATAAGTTTAACCGATGATAATGCCGGTTTTGAAGCAGAATACGAAAGCACTTATTCGGATCTGCAAGAAGTTTTGCATAAGGCACTTGAGCGGCTGCCGGAAATTCAAAGATCTGTTGTTTTGTTGAGAGACTATGAAGGATATTCTTATAAAGAAATATCAAACATTACAAATCTGAACGAATCGCAGGTAAAGGTTTATATATACAGAGCAAGGGTATTTTTAAAAAATTATATAGGAAAAGTTGAAAATATTATTTAAAAAAATTAAAAAACTTGGCAGCAATAAGCAGACATAATTATGAAGCGTTTTTTCTTGACTGTCTTGACGGGAATTTATCTGAAAAAGACAAAAAAGAATTAAAGGTTTTTTTGCAAAGAAATCCGGACTTGCAGGATGAGTTTGAAGGTATCGGTGAAATAAAGTTGCAGCCGGAACAAATTTTTTATGAAAACAAACAAGAACTAATCAAAAAAACGCAAGCACAATATTTTGAAATTACTGAGCTTGAATATTTGTGCATTGCCGAAACAGAAAGTGATATAAACTATGAGGAAAAGCATATCTTAAACGATGAAATTAAAAAAAATACTGTTGCCGAGAGAACTTTAAAACTATTTAAAAAAACCAAACTGCTACCCGATTACCGAATAAAATACAGCAGCAAAAAAGAACTTTATCATAAAACTGTTAAGTTTTCTTTACTAAAAACAGCGTACAGTATTTCGGCAGCTGTTATAATTCTGTTATTTTTTGTAAAAGGAGATTTTCTGTTTAACCAAAACAACTATTTCGAAAAGCAGAAAAGCACATTCACGGAATCAAAAACTTATCGTGAAAAAGCAAAACCAATATTTTCGGATGATGAAGTGAAGGAAAATAAAAAAGCGATAATATCTAAGAAAAACAAGGCATTATTTACTCATAATCAAACAATTAAAAATTCAA
>JALSMF010000444.1 GCA_026987795.1 Bacteroidales bacterium | reverse complement strand
GGAACAAATAAGCAATGCCGGTAACGGTAATTATTTTTATATCGACAATTTTAAAGAAGCCGAAAAAGTTTTTGTAAAAGAAATGCGTGCAAATATGTTTACCATTGCCAAAGACGTAAAAATTCAGATTGAATTTAACCCTGCCCAAGTAAAAGCATATCGTTTAATAGGTTACGAAAACAGAATGCTTAAAAAGGAAGATTTTAACAATGATAAAAAAGATGCAGGAGAACTCGGTGCAGGACATACCGTTACGGCACTTTATGAAATTATTCCGGCAAATTCGGATGAAGAAACAGGCGGTAATGTTGACAGTTTAAAATACCAAAAAAACAGCGTTACCGACCGAGCAAAAAACAGCAATGAGATTATGACAATAAAGTTCAGATACAAACCGCCGGAAAGCGATAAAAGTATTTTGATTACACATAGCTTGACTTCAAAATACCCGCTCGGAACTACAATAACAGAAATTGAAAATCCTTCAAATAATTTTTTATTCTCTGCTGCCGTTGCCGAATTCGGAATGCTTTTGCGAGACTCTGAATTTAAAGGAGAAGCAAGTTATGACAATGTTTTAAAGTTGGCAAAATCATCAAAAGGAAAAGATGAAAACGGTTACAGACACGAATTTATCGGACTTGTTGAAACAGCAAAAAGTTTAAGCAAATAAATTGAAACTTCTGTAATTTCCCCCGCATTTTACTTTTTCACTAAACAGGTTGAAAAAGTTTGTGCGGGGTTTTTACAAATTTACAAAGAAAAGACAAGCGATATCGTATTTTAATATTTTCTGTAAATATACAAAATTTTGATAACGTTTATTTACTCGCATATATTGAGCGAAATAAAAAAGCCCAATCTAAGGGATTAGGCTTAAAATAAAATTCATTATAAAATTATTCGTAAGTAAAGCCGACAATAACAGCTATACAACCACTTTGCGGTTTCTTATCCTTTTCGGCTTTCGGAACCTGAACGGATATAATCAAATTTTGGTTTTTATCCGATACAAAGTCCCAACTTTCTTCTTTTGTTATATTACTGTCATAAAGAACCTGCCTTTGAAAATTTGTAACTTTAAAATTAAGTTTGGGCATATTATCTGCTCCTACAACAACAATTCGGTATGTCCTTCCTTTAAAGAAAGACTTATAAATATCCACATCATCACCTTCTCTTAAAGGTAAAGCGTTGAAACGCGCTTCAGGAATATATTTACTCGTATCCAAATAAGTAAAGCCTTTTGTTTTAACTAAATCAATACATTGAGCTTGTGCTGCCGAACCGGATATAAAAAACAGAAAAGCCGTAATAACTATATATCTGATTTTAAAATTCATTATTTGACGTTTTTGTGTAGTTTAAGCAATATAATTGTTTCTTATGCTTATAATTAAATCGCAAAAATCTTTAAAATTTTTCTCATTCATATTTTCTTCCAGCAAAAGATATGCCTTATATATTTTATCAATGTCATCTTTAAGCAGAGACAAAACTTTATCGTCTTTCACATTTTCTAAAGCTTTATTCATTAATTCAAGTGAAATTTTTTGAGCCAGAATACTTTCCGTTAACTGAGGATTTGTATCAGGCGAACCGTTAGAAAGAGATACCGCAATATATTGAGCTTCTATCCACCCCCCGATTAAAATCATAGTTATCATTTTTTGCCGATTATTCTCTCGCAAATATGCATCAGTATTCATAAAAGACTCGTTGATAATCTTAATCATATCTTCCTTATCCAGCTTATTGTTTTTAATCATATCAAGATGTCGCTTCTCGATTGATTGTGTTATCCCTATCTCTTCAGACATATCTTTGACTATATCAAGATAATCATAAGTTATTTGTTCTTGTTCAAACAAACTTGCATAACTCAAATCTGCCGTATAGATACCTATATTCAAAGCAATTTTAGAATTTGTGTTATATCGTCTGAAATTAGAACTAGGATTAAGAATTTCTTTATTAAAATGTAAATTCGGATTATCAATAAGCATTACTGCCATATCTGAAGGTGCCAGCATTGATACTATTATTTCCTCTCTTATGTCTGCCGAATCGACAAGCTCGTCGACAAGCTCATCAGTATCAGCATCTTCTCCGTAATTGCAACCGCTTACAACCCAAGTTGCAAAACTCAAAATAAAGATTAAATAGAATAATTGTCTGTTCATAATACGTTTTATTTATTTGAATCTGAAAGACAAATTAAATAAAAAAAATTAATACTTAAAAAATAAAGGGATAAATTATCTTAAAACATTTACAAAACGACAAATTCGGAAATTAATTATTTGTTGATTTAAAATTAAACTTTATTTTTGTGTTAGTGTGTTTTTTATTTCATAATTTTTTAATCTTACTGTCAAAATCAGCACAAAATGTCTTTAACCAAAAAGTTTATTATTTATATTGCTGTTCCGGTTGTTGTTTTATTTATCACAACAATCGTGATTTTAAATAAAAGAGTAACAAAATATGATTATAAAGTTGAAATTAATAATACTTCTAATATTTCTGATATATTTTCTTTGTTTATTTACGACAAATTACAGGCAGACATTTATATTTTAAAAACATTGGAAGTAACACTTGAAAAAAATGAAACTGATTTTCCCGAATATAAAGAAAAAACGGTATTTGATATTTTAAAAAATATTCTGATACAAAATCATGATTACGTAAGCGTTTGGCTTATTCATAGAGATAATGAATCAGTTACGACACCTGAGATATTCAAAGTTTCAAAAAAAAATCAGACAATTAAAAACGAAAGGAGATATTTGGAAAAAAAAGATATTTATTATAAAACATTGTTGGCAAAAACAGAACTTGGCGAAAAAGAATTATTTATAAGTAATTACAACAAGCAAAATAATATAATTACCGTTTCCGTGCCGTTTAAAATAAATTTTATACCCTCCGGAGTTTGCAGTATTGACATTAATATAAATGAAGCCCTTAATGAATTTAACAAAAAATACGTTTATGATAATTCCTCATTTTTTATTTTGTCCGAAAATGAGGATTTTATAAACAGCCCTAAAGATGATATTTTAAAAAACAATTTTATTCAGGAATTTGAAAAACTAAAACCTGACTTTAATGTTTCTCAGGAACTTGAGTTTTCGTTTTATTCCGAAGATGAGTTGTATTTTTCCTCCGTAAAACAAATTTCTTTTAAATCGGGAGATACAAAATGGACAACGGCAACATTGACTAAATTCGGAGGAGAAAATGCTTTACTTAAAGGTCTTAACTCCGAAATACTTTTTATGATTATTATACTGTTAGTCGTGTCTATGGGGCTTTACTTTCTGTTTTTTCAAAAAATACTCACACGCATAAAGGAGAGCCTGTCCGTTATTTCCGCAGTTGCTTTCGGAAGGTTAAAAGACATAAAAACTTTAGATACATCAGAAGGAGATGAAGTATCAGATATTAATAATTCTATAAATAAACTCAATGATAATCTGGACAAAACGGCAAACTATATTGAACAAATATATAAAGGAAATATAAATTTTGATTATAAACCTGTAAGTGAGGATGATAAAATAGGTAATCTGACTCTTGAACTGGCAAAAAACATAAAACATACAAAAGAAGAAGAAGCAAAAAGAAAAAGAGAAGAAGAAATTCAAAACTGGATTACAAAAGGTTCGGCTCTCTTTGCGGAAATCATTCGTGATTATTCTGATAATTTAGAGGAACTGTCCTATGCAATTATAAGTAAATTAGTAAAATATATTGAAGCAGACCAAGGGGGGATTTTTGTTATTAACGAAAATGAAAAAAATGAAAAATATATAGAACTTTTGGCAAGTTATGCCTATGACAGAAGAAAAATGCTTGAAAAACGAATTCCGTGGGGAGCAGGTTTGGTAGGAAGGTGCATATTAGAGCGAGAAACTATTTTTATGACAAAAATACCTGAAAATTACCTTAATATAACCTCCGGTCTCGGAAAAGATAAGCCCCAAACCCTTCTGATAGTACCGCTTATTTTTCATGAAGAAGTTTACGGAGTCGTTGAACTTGCATCTTTCAAGTTTCTTGACGAATACAAAATAACTCTTACCGAACAGGTAAGCGAAAGTATTGCATCGGCTATTTCAATGGTAAAAATTAATGCCAGAACAGCCGAACTGTTGAGAGAAACAAAAATAAAATCAGAACAATCTGCTTCGCAGGAAGAAGAGATACGCCAAAATATTGAAGAAATGCAAGCAGTTACCGATGGTCTTAACCATAAACTTGCAGAAGTTACAAATACTTTAGAAGTAGTAAAGAAAAATGCCAACATTGCGGAATTTGATACGCAAGGAAGAATTACCGACATTAATGATAATTATCTTAAAATTCTGAAAAAAAACAAACAAGATATTATCGGAAAAGTTCAGGGAAGTTTCAGTAAAGAAGCCCAAAATCCGGAATCTTTTAAAAAGTTTTGGGATGATTTACGAAACGGAAAGACAAAAGAATTTACACAAATCATACAAATTGAAGGCAAACAAATAAAAATTTCAAGCACCTACTATCCGGTAAAAGATGCCGACGGTAACGTATTTAAAGTTGTAAGTATTGCAAATATCAAAGAAAATTAATTAATAATTTCTTTCATTTTTTTGATGGTTGCTTTCGGATTTTCGGTTTTTAAAATGCCCGAACCCGAAACAAAAATATCGCAACCCGCATCCGAAACTTCTTTAATATTTTCAAGTTTTATACCTCCGTCAACTTCAATTTCTATATGATTTGCATTATTATCTTTCAAAAACTGTTTTAGTTTTTTAATTTTTTCTAAAGAATGCGGAATAAAATTTTGCCCGCCAAAACCCGGATTAACAGACATAATAAGCACTAAATCAATATCTTGTAAAATATTTTCTAAAACCGAAATCGGCGTATGCGGATTTAACGATACCCCGGCTTTTATGCCTCTGTTTCTTATTTTTTGAACAACCCGATGGATATGCGGAGTTGATTCCGCATGAATAGTCAAATAATCGGCACCGGCATCGATAAAAGCATTAACATAATAATCGGGGTCGGAAATCATTAAATGAACATCCAAGGGAATCGCAGAAACTTCTTTTATTGCTTCGGTAACAACGGGACCTATGGTTATATTCGGCACAAAATGCCCGTCCATAACATCAATATGCAACAAATCGGCTCCGCCTTCCTCGAGCATTTTTATGTCCTTTTCAAGATTTGAAAAATTGGCGGATAATAATGAGGGTGATATTTTTTTCATTTCGGTCTGCAAAAATTCAAACGCAAAAATAAGTATTTAAAATAAAAAAAGCGGATTATTTTGATAAATCCGCTCTAAAGTTCAGTTAAAATCAATTTTTATACCTTTTCCAGATACTCGGCAACTTCATCCCGGTATGCTTTTTTTGCAATATCAATCGGTTTATCTCCTGCTTCATACGCGTCAAATCCGCTTTTTAAACCAATGTTAGTATCTGCTTTATTTTCAATAAGATATTTAACGACTTCTAATCTTCCGTTTTCTGCTGCTTCATGCAGAGGAGTAAAACCGTAATCCTCCTGAACGTTTACCTCAGCACCGGCTTCAACCAACAGTTTTACAATTTCAAGGTGTCCGCCTCTCGAAGCATAATGCAAAGGTCGCAAACCCCAATCATCCGCAATATTTAACTCAATATTTTTCGCTTTAAGCAAAGCTGCAACCGTTTCCGGGTAACCCAAATCTGCAGCTCTGAAAAGAGCGGTTTGTCCGCTTTCTTCTTTTTTGGCATTTACGTCAACACCTTTTTCAATTAAAAATTCTATGATTTTAATATATCCGTTACTGTTTTCAGATTTATGTATTTCTTCTTTATCCTCCCCTGCTCCCGAAAATATTTCAAATCCGGGATTAAACTTATCAACAGCTTCATATATTAAGTTATCGCCGTCTTCTGTTTCAATAAAAATATCGGCTCCTTTTTCATGAAGATATTTGAAAACTTCAAACTTTCCGTTTGCTGCGGCAAGTTTTAAAGGATTTTGCCCTAATTCAGATATTATTTCTAAATCTGCTCCGGCTTCAGCTAATATTTTAACTATTTCCGATTGAACTGATTCTTCTAAAGTTTCGGAATCTAAAACGGCATGCAATGGTGTCATATTTAAATAATTTGTCCCGTTTACATCTGCTCCTTCCGATAATGCTTTTTTTACTCTTTCAATGTCTCCTGATGAAGCTGCAGACCATAGTGTTTCATCTTTTTTGTTCTTAAAATTTTCCATAATAATATTTTATTAAATCACAAAAGGCAGATTTATTAAAAATAATACAATTTAAGATAAAAGTATAAAAAATTATCTTTATCGTTTGCAATAAAAAAGAGGAAGTAAAAAAATTACTCCCTCCTACCGGAAAATATTAAATTCAGTTTATTTCCTGATTTGAAGTATTTGAGAATATTTTTTATCCTCGGTAATAATAAATAACACATAAGAGCCTTCCGGAAAATCAGAAATATTTATTGAATTAATTTC
>JALSMF010000443.1 GCA_026987795.1 Bacteroidales bacterium | reverse complement strand
GAAAAAGCATTAAAGAAGACATCGGTTAATCCGGTTTCTGTAAGAACAACAGCTTCCGCTTTTATGCAAAGAAGAGAGTATGAATATGCGGAAAAAGTTTATTTAAAAGGCAGAAGAAACTCATCGGAGGATTTTAGAAGCGAGTTAGCTAACCTGTATGCCGTCCAAAGAAAATACGATAAAATGATAAACGAATATTTGGATTGGCTTGAAGAATTTCCCCGTAATTTAACAATTGTTCAGAACAGAATGCAATATTTTATCGATAAAGATATCAATGAAGAGTTTTCCGGTATTTTAAGAACAGAACTGTTAAAGCGAATACAAAAAATTAACTCACCCATTGTTTTTAACAGAATGTTAGCTTGGTTTTATATGCAGCGTAAAGATTTCCCGCAAGCACTGGTTCAGGAAAAAGCAATAGATAAAAGAATCAATTCCTCGGGAAAGCAAATTTTAAATTTGGCGGAAACGGCAAAATCAAACAAGGATTACCAAACAGCTGCGGATGCGTATCAATATGTAATTAATAAAGGAAAAAACAAACCTTTCTACATTGAAGCAAATGTCGGAAAATTAAATATTGCATACCTGAAAATAATAAGCGGTGAAATTACATCAAAAGAAGAAATACAAAATCTTGAAAAAGATTATATTCAAACTTTAAAATCTCTCGGAATAGGTTTTAATACTATCCAAAGTGTAATTGACTTAGCATACCTTAAAACTTTTTATCTTAACAAACCTAAAGAAGCCGAAGAACTGCTCAACAATGCTTTATCGTTACGCGGAATTGACAAGCGATTGGCTGCAAGGTGCCGAATTGCTCTCGGTGACGTGCTGGTTTACGAAAATAATTTAGATTATGCCGCTCTTGTTTATGCAAAAGCAGAAATTGACAATAAAGGGAACCTGCTGGGTGATTCGGCAAAACTCAAGAAAGCAAAATTAGCATACTACGGACAAAATTTCAAGTGGGCAAAAGCTCAATTTGATGCCTTAAAAACAAGCACTTCAAAACCGGTAGCAAATGATGCATTATTCTATTCCGTTATGATTGATGAAAATACCGAGGGCGATTCGCTGCAGGAAGCATTGAAAATTTATTCAAAAGCTGACTTATTCGTTTTCAGAAACAAAAAAGATTCCGCTTTAATAACTCTTGATTCATTATTAAAAATGTTCTCCGGACATCAAATTACCGACGAGGCATATTATTTAAAAGCGAAAATTTACACATCTCAAAAGAAATATACCGAAGCTGAAAAATATTACAAGAAAATTATCTCCGAATACGGTTACGATATTTTAGCAGACCGTGCACTGTTTAACCTCGGATTAATGTATGAAGAAAAATTACACAATAAAGAACAGGCTGCCGAATTTTACAAACGCCTGATGCTTGAACATCCTGACAGCATACTTGTTACCGAAGCTCGAAGAAGATTCAGAAAAATCAGGGAAGGAATAATATAATTTTTATGTTAAATATTTTAACCTTTTAATAAATTACCAAAATGAACGGCAAAAAAAGGGTAACGGCGGGAATTGACATAGGCGGAACAAACACGGTTATCGGGCTTGTTGATAAAGCCGGCAGAATAACTGAAAAAACATCATTCTTAACAAAAGATCATAAAACTTTTAAAGAATATATTGATGTTTTATCAGAAAATATAAATGCTTTATTAAAAAAGAGCGAATATTATTTAGACGGCATAGGAATAGGAGCTCCTAACGGAAATATTTTCAGAGGAACAATTGAATATGCAGCAAATCTTGAATGGAAAGGCATCTTGCCTGCGGCAGAATTAATATCAGAAAAATTCAGAGTTCCGATAAAGATAACTAATGATGCCAATGCTGCTGCCTTAGGCGAAAAAATATTCGGGAAAGCTGTAAATACGGATAATTTTATTATGATTACACTCGGAACAGGGCTTGGAAGCGGAATAGTGGCAGGAGGAAGTTTGATTTACGGACACAGCGGTTTTGCCGGAGAACTCGGACATATTATTGCAGAAAGAAACGGCAGGCAATGCGGTTGCGGAAGAAAAGGCTGCCTGGAGACTTACGTATCCGCAACAGGAATTATGAAAACAGCAAAAGAATTGATTCCCGAAAATAAAGAGAAAACTTTTATAACAGAAAAAAATATTAATACGCTGACATCAAAAGACATTTATGATTTTGCCAAAAAAGGAGACAAATTTGCATTGAGAATTTTTGATTATACAGCAAAAATTTTAGGAAAAGCTTTGGCTGATTTTGTTGCTTTTCTAAGCCCTGAATACATATATTTCTTCGGCGGACCTGCCAATGCCGAAGATTTGCTTATAGAATCCGCAGAAAAATATATGAATAAAAATTTACTTAATGTTTATAAAAATACGGTAAAAATTGAAATTTCGGGATTAAAACACGGAGAAGCCGCTGTTTTGGGTGCTGCAGCTTTAGTACGACAAAATTTATCAGTTTAATTTTATTCCGTCTTCATAAAACGTAATAAGCCTCTGCTTGTATAAATAACCTACAGCCTTTTTAAATGATTTTTTACTTATTTTAAATAATGACTTTATCATTTCGGGTGAGCTTTTATCATTCGCAGCAATAAAGCCGTTATTATCTTTTAATATTTGCAGAATGTTTGCAGATACGGCATCAATTTGTTCGTATCCGGGTTTTTGCAATGCTAAATCAATTTTTCCGTCAAGTCTTATTTTTTTAATATAAGCAGTCAAAATATCACCTTTTTTAATATCTTTAAACACTTCATTTTCATACAACAAACCTCTGTATTTATTGTCTGCTATTGCTTTGTAGCCTATATCTGTTTTACTTTCAATAAGAATCTTTACTTCATCGTTTATATTATAGGGCGGAATTTCGGAACTCAAGAATTTACTGATTTTTGCTGATGCGGCAAGTCTGTTGGTTTTTTCATCAAGATAAATAAACACGACATAAAATTTACCTTCCTCCATATCCGTCTTTTGCTCTCTGAAAGGAACCAACAAATCTTTTAAAATTCCCCAATCAAGAAAAGCCCCGAATTTATTAACGGCTTTGACTTTCAGACAAGCAAACTCGTTAACTTTTGCAAACGGAGTTTCCGCAGTAGCAATTAAACGGTCTTCAGAGTCAGAATAAACAAAAACTTCAATCTCATCATCCGGTTTTGTACCTTCGGGAACATATTTTAACGGCATTAAAATTTCGCCGCTTTCGCCGCCGTCCAAATATACGCCGAAATCTACTTCTTTTACTACCTTTAATGTATTATAATCGCCTATCCTAACCATCTCTGCAAAGATACTTAAATTAATCCGCCCAAAAACGAAATATCTTAAATATTTAATACAGTCTTGTTTTTACATTTCTTCTTTAGAGAGCATACCTTAAATGCAAGACATACTCTCTAAAAAAGTTTTATGACTTTATTTAATAATTTAACTTAATTCGAATCCCGGCTTTAAACTGCCTGCCGGGCATTGCTATATTTCCGAAATCATTATATTCAATATTAAAAATATTTGTTATGTCAACATAAACTTCAAATTTTTTATTTTTTTGCATAATTCTTACATCCGTTAAGGCAAAAGGCAGGTATTCTTCCTCTCCTGTATATGTTTTTGTATTTAAATCGTAGGCTGAATATGTTCCTTCACGGTCTTCAAATTTAACTTTCCAATTTCCGGAAAAATTTTTATAAATTTTATGCGAAACAGATATTACGGCTTTATGTTTAAGATAATCTAAGGCATACTTAGAAATATACTCGTTGCTTTGTTTTACAACATCAGTATATGAATAAGAAAAAGAAATATTCTGCAGGTAAGAACCGGAAGAGAAATTACAAGATACTGCAAATTCTGCCCCGTTTGCGGTAAGTTGCGTAATGTTCATCGCTTGCCATACAAGTGTATCGGAAAGTCTTACCCAGTCGATAATATTTTTTCCGTTTCGGCGAAAAAGAGAAATATTTGCTTTAATATTTTTATTTCCGAATTTCAAACCTGTTTCATAAGTTAATGCTGTTTCGGGAACTAAATCCGGGTTTCCCGTATTTACGGGACCGTTGTAGTATAAATCGGTAAACGTAGGCAAACGTGCAGACTGATTAGCCGAAACAAAATATTTAAAAGTTTTTGTCAATTCATAACTTAAATCTGTTCCGCCGGAAAAATTTCGGTTAAAATTATCGTCAATATTTATCGATGCGCCTCCTGACATTGTAAGTTTATTAAACCTTACAAAATGTTCGGCATAAATATTAATATTGTTTCGGTGTTTTGATTTTGTAAACATACCGTCAGATTCTCCCGGAACTTTTTCGGGAGTATCAATTAATTCGCCTAAAACATTACTCTTGATTTCGGCATAGGAATACTCGGCACCAAAGGCTGTTCTGCCTGCTTTTGTAAATAAGTTAAGTTTTAATTCCGCCCCCAAGAAATTTGTCAAATGATAATTATGTCCTGAGTAATAGTTCCAATCCTCATATACGCCGGAGATATACTTTGCCGTATCGGTACCGTAAATAAAGTAATTTCCCGTATGTTTAAATTTGTCTTCTCTGAAAAGTTCAAATCTGTCTTGGTTTCTTCTGAAATAAATACGATTTGTAACAGAATAATATTTAGTCCTTTTTTTAATTTTAAATGCTGCAAAACTTGTTTTTGTTTGTTCGTATTGCCACGGAAATTTCGGAGAATAAAAACTGTTTGCACCAAAAGATTTATCTGTATATCCGGCTTGTAAAGATAATTTTGCAAATTTTATATCCGTTTCGTTTTGATAAAATAAGTTTAAAATATTAAAATCGGTATTATTTATGCTGTCGGTCAGATAACCGTTGCTTTGCTTATAAGATACTGAAAAATAGTTATATGATTTTTTAAAGGTTCCGGAAATATTTACATTACCTCCTAAAAGATCATTTTGCCCGGCAAATAAATTTGTTTTTATTCTGTTTTCATTTTTATCGCGGGTTATAAAATTTACAGCACCGCTGTATGCATTAATCCCGAAAATTCTGTTTCCGGGTCCTTCAAGTATTTCAATTCTTTCAATATCGTCAATATTTACGGGAAGATTCAAACTGTGATGTCCTGTCTGAACATCACTTATTTTAAATCCGTTAAGCAATATCAGAGTTTGGTCGAAATTTCCGCCTCTTATATTAACATCTGCCTGAACACCTTCAGTGCCTCTTTGCCTTATGTCAATATTTGAAACATAATCTAACAAATCCTGCAAATCGGATACCGGTATTTCCTCAATTTCCTTTCTCTCAATTGTATAAATAATCCTGGCACTTTCGGAATACAATGTCGGAATACGCGATGAATTAATCGTAACCTCCTGCATTTGCAGTGTGTCTGTCTGAGCATCAAGTGTAAACACAGATGTCGTAAAATATGCAAAAGATAAAACAGAAATAATAATATGTTTCCCTAAACTGTTAAATGCACTCCATCCGGCATTTTTCCAATGCTTAAACTTTACTGTTTTTTTAATGTTTAATTTTAAAAATTTCTTGTTCATTTTAATTGTTTTAAGTTTGAAAATAATTTTGCAAAAGTAATCTTATTGTTAAATTCGTAAATATAATTTATCTTGTTTTCAGAAATTTAATATTCTGCTTTAAAATGAAATACAAACACATAATTTGGGATTATAACGGAACTCTTTTAAATGACACGGCATTGTGTGTCAGTATTATTAATAATATGCTCACGGCAAGGAAACTTCCGACGGTAACAGCAGATAAGTATCGTGAGCTTTTTGATTTTCCCGTTAAAGATTATTATGAACGAATCGGATTTGATTTTAAAAAAGAAAGTTTTGAAAAAGTAGGAACCGAATTTATTGTTCAATACGATAAAAAAAGCCATACAACCAAATTACAGCCGGGAATATTCAAATTAATAAAAGAAATATCCGAAGCCGGCATCAAACAATCTGTTTTATCGGCACGAAAAAAAGAACAATTGTATGAAGAACTGGAAAAGTTCGAAATAAAACACTTTTTTGAATATATCTACGGCTTGGACGACCATTATGCAGGAGGAAAAACGGAACAGGGGAAAGAACTTCTGAAGAAAACAGCATTACCTGAAAACGAAATTATACTGATAGGAGATACCACGCACGACTGTGAAGTTGCAAATGTTTTAGGAGTTAACGCTGTTATGGTATCATACGGACATCATACCGAAAAAAAGTTAAAAAAATATAATTTCAATATTGTTTCAAATATTCAGGAAATTAAGAAATATATTTTCTGACTCGTCGGTAAAAAGTAAATATTTTTATTTCTTTTCCGAAATTTTAAAAATTTTCATTAACTTTGTTATTAAATATCTTTTTTATGGAAATAAGCCAACATATTAAAAACTTACTTTTATCCAATACTCGAGTAATATTGGGCGGTTTCGGAGCTTTTGAAACAAAGCACATTCCGGCAAGAATTGATAAGGAGACTAAAACAATGACTCCGCCGTTTAAAATTGTCGTATTTAATCCTGATGTCA
>JALSMF010000442.1 GCA_026987795.1 Bacteroidales bacterium | reverse complement strand
GAATACCAGGCAAGGTTTAAAAATTACGAAGAAGGTATGAAAATGCTTACCGGAAAATCCTCATTAGACGACCAAAACCAAAAATACGTTAAGAGTCAAGTTTGGGATAAAATTGTTAAAAATTATGCTCTTTCTTCAACCTACTCTGATTTGGGTCTTGAAGTAAGCGACTTGGAATTGGCCAAAATAGTAAGCGGCGAAAATATTCAGACAGGCTTAGACCCTTTAACAAGGCAGATTTTCACCGATCCTAATACAGGGCAGTTTAATTCTCAGGCTGCAATTAACTTTTTCAGCACTGCAAATCAATCTGAAGAAGGTTTGCAAATTGCACGGTTTCTTGAAAATGAAATGAGAGATAACAGAAAATACACAAAATATGCATCTCTGATTACAAAAGGACTGAACGTTACTTCATTTGAAGCAATACAACTTTATAAAGAGAGAACTAATGTTGTTGACTTTGATTATACCGTAAAAAAATATACATCAATACCGGACAGCACAATTTCCGTTTCTGATGATGAATTAAAAGAATATTATGATTCTCACGAAAAAGATTTTGAACAAAAAGAGTCTCGCGATATCGCCTATGTTACCATAAATATTGTTCCTTCGGAAGAAGATATGGAGGCTGCAAAAAAGGATTTGGAATATTACAAATCAGAATTTGCCGAAATTCCCGTTGACTCTGCAATTGAGGAAATCATAAATTATGTTAACGCAAACTCCGAAGTTCCTTTTGATTACAGACACTTAACTTTAGAAGAATTAGGTGATTCCGCTTTATTTTATGCATCTTCGGATTCGGTTGCAGGACCTGTTTACGAAAACGGAGCCTATGTTTTAAAAAGAGTTTTTGACAGAGTAATGATTCCGGATACTGTTGAAGCAAGACATATTTTAATCCAAGTTGACGGACAAAAAATAAAAGATATTGACAGAGCTGAAGAAATTGCAGACAGCCTGAAAACATTAATTAAAAACGGTGCTGATTTTGCCGAACTGGCAAAAAACAATTCAGCAGATCAAGGTTCTGCTCTAAAAGGCGGCGATTTAGGCAAATTCACGGAAGGCAGAATGGTAAGAGAATTCAGTGATGCTTGTTTTACGGGAAATACAGGAGATTTAGCAATAGTAAAATCTCAATACGGTATTCATTTAATTGAAATTACATACCAAAGCAAACCTAAAAAAGAAAAAGTAAGAATTGCAAAAATCGTTAATCAGGTAAGACCGGGAAACAATACAATAAGCCGATACTTTACGCAGGCAAGAGATTTATCCGTAAATTCCGGAAATGATATTGATAAGTTTGACGACTTAATTGCAAAAGAAAATCTAACCAAAAAAATTGCAACCGAAATAACCCCCGAAACCGAAATTATTGCCGGTATTGACAATCCGGATGCTTTAATTCGTTGGATTTATAAAGACGACACAGAAAAAGGAAGTGTTTCGGAACCTTTCCAAGACGGTGATATTTTTATTGTTGCAGTAGTTACCGAAGTAAGAGAAGACGGAATTGCTCCGTTGGAACAAGTTAAAGATGAAGTTACCGCAAAAGTGATAAAAAAGAAAAAAGGTGATATATTAGCTAAAGAAATGCAGGATGTTACAACTTTTGATAAAACTGCTAAAAATATCAGTTTTTCAAGCTCAAGATTAAATGATGACGGCATTGAATATGCTGTTATTGCCACGGCAACTCAAATTGAAAAAGATAAAATATCAAAACCGATTATAGGCGAAAACGGTGTTTATGTTTTAAAAGTTACTTCAAAAACAGGGGTAGATCAAATTGAAAGTGATGTTGCGGAAAATGACAGAAAAAATGCGGAGAGACGCTTGTATTTCACTGTTCAGCGTCAAATTTTTGAAGCAATTAAAGATGCTGCAGAAGTTGTAGATGACAGAAGTAAATTCTTTTAAAAATTTCAAACTAAATAAAAAACTTAAAAGCCGAACATTTAAACCTGTTCGGTTTTTTTTTATATTATTCCTTTATATTTGTATCTCAACAGCATACTCTCGTTACCGACAGTTCCGCCGCTGTGTATATACATAATTTCGCCTTCAGTATTTTTGTTATGCTCGGCAAGAGCAATAAGAGTTTTAGGGTCATAAAGAAGTTCAAATTCGATATTATTTTCTGAAGATATTTCTTCCCATATATCGTAAAATTCCTTATACGGTTTCCCGAAAATATATTTCTTTTTCGTTTCCAAAATTACGGGATAATTGTCAGAATTATATTCAAGCAATGCAAATTGTTTCAGTAAATAATCGGCATTTCCGATATTCGGGGTAGTATAAACCCTGAAATTCAGATGTTTTTGAAGAAAAACCGCTGTCGTTCCCGTTCCTGACTGTATAAAAACCGACAATTTATTTATGCCTTTCTCTTGTGCCCATTCATTAATTTCACGAGCAAGTTTTTTTACTCCGAATTCTGCTTCTTTTTCTGCTCCTCCCTGTCGTATAAGCAAAGTATCTTTACCAAGTTCGTCGTATTTTTTTTCGGGAGATGACATTTTCCGGAAAAACTGTTCATAATCCGGTAATTCTATATAATTCATTCCCATATCTAAAGCATATTTAAAATTTCCGACAGGATTTTTCTTCAAAAATAAAGGCAAAGGTTTTCCGTAATAGTCAAATTTCAAACCTTTAATTTTTGCAAAAGCTGCAAGCGAAAACATTGCATTTGACTGGTTTCCTCCGTATGAGGCAATTTTTTTATACTCGGATAAATCAGAGTTAAGAAAATAATCAAACTTTCGGGCTTTATTACCGTTAAAATACGGATTTATTAAATCATCTCTCTTTAAAAAATATTTTCTGCCCCTGAATGTCATCTCTTCAACCGGAGAAATCGATAATTCGGCAGACAAAGGAAATTCCGACATTTTTATACAAATTAAATTTTAAATTTTATTAAAAAAAACTGATACGATCAATTATTGAACGCCCGAGAGTCAATTCATCAACATATTGTAATTCACTGCCCACCGAAACTCCTTTTGCCAAAGTAGTAACCCTAACTCCGAAACCGGAAACTTTCTTGTATGTGTAATAATTTGTTGTTTCACCTTCGGGAGTTGAGTTAAGGGCGAATATAATCTCTTGTATGTCAGAGCTTTTAATACGCTCAATAAGGGAGTTTATTTCCAAATTATCAGGACCCGTGCCTTCCATTGGAGATATCAGACCTCCGAGAACATGATACAATCCTTTGTATTGTCCTGTTTTTTCAATTGCTATAACATCATTTATATTTTCTACAAGGCAAATTGTCTTTCTGTCTCTTTCTGAATCGGAGCAAATTTCGCAAATCTCATCATCCGAAACATTTTTACAAATTTTACATTTTTTTATGTTTTTCTTCAGTTCAATTATCGTTTCTCCGAATAAGTTAACTTCCTCTTCCGATTTTTTCAGAAGGTGCAAAACTAGCCTGAGAGCAGTTTTACCGCCTATCCCGGGAAGTTTTGAGAATTCTTCTACCGCATTGTTCAATAATTTTGACGAATATTTGTTTTCCTGATACATTTTATAACAAAACTTAACAATTCAAATATTTATATCGCAATTTTATGTTTAAAACCATTTTTTTATATTCTCGGGCGGAGTATATTTTTTGATATACTCAAAAGCTTTTTCCGTATTATCTGTAACAAAATAATATTCACGATAATATTCTTTGGCAAATTTTTCTTTATATATTGTTTCGTAAAATTCTAACAGATTATCATAAAAACCGTTTATATTTAAAATTACGACAGGTTTGTTATGATAACCGAGATGTTTTAATGTAAGCACTTCCGATAATTCTTCCAGTGTTCCGAAGCCTCCGGGCAGCGCAATAAAAACATCCGCAAGTTCTTCAAGCTTTGCTTTTCGTGAGTGCATATCCGGGGTAACAATAAGTTTGTCGGTAATTTCACAAGCTAAGTTATTATCTTTTATTTTTTGAGGAATAACTCCTGTAATTTTTCCTTTATTTTCTTTTACGACAAGTGCCAATTTACGCATTAATCCGACATTAGCACCGCCGAATAATAAGGTGTCGTTATTTTCTGCAATTTTTTTTCCTGCCTCTGCCGCAGCATCAAAATAAACATTTTCGACAGCACTGCTTGATGAACAAAATACGCATATATTTTTCTTCATTACTTTTAAAAATATTATCTTGCAAAAAATTAGAACAAAAGTAATCATTAAAAATGACAAAACACAATTCTGATTTCCCTATTAAACTTTTTGTTTTCGGCACATTACGAAAAAATTGCAGATTAAGTTATTATACCGACGGTAATTTATACGCAGGAAAATATTATACCGAAGGTCAGTTAATGATATCGGAAACCGGAAGTGCATATATTGATTTTTCCGTTAAGAAAACTGCAACAATAGGAGAATTGTATTATATGGATTTTTCAAGTTTGTTAAGAATAGATCATTTAGAAAGCACTTCCGGAGAATTCCCGAAAAGCTATGATTTAGATATTGCTCCTATATGGAAAATTAATGACGAAGGCAATGTTTTTGATTTTTCGGATAAAAATAAATCTGCGGCATTTGTTTATAAGAGACGAAATGAGCCTGTTAAGATAGTATCCGGAGACTGGACAAAAAGACCGACTCCCCTTGAAGAGATTAAGAAATTTCTGAAAAAAAATGATAAAAACAATTTTTCTCCCGAAGATTTAATAATTTATATTCGTAAATATTTAAACAAATAAAATATATATTTGCGTTTTAAATTTAATATGACTTTAAAAAAGAGGATATTAAGTATTTTGTTTTGGTCGGTTGTTTCTGCAGCATTTATAGGACCCGGAACGGTTACTACTGCTACAAAAGCCGGAGTTTATTATAATTTTCAGCTACTATGGGCTTTGGTTTTTTCTACTTTTGCCACACTTCTTTTACAAGAAGCAAGTGCACGCCTCACTATACGAAGCCAAATGAATTTGGGAGAAGCAATTTCAAAGAAATTTGAAAACAAATCAAGCAGAACGCTTATCTTATTCATAATAATAATTGCCATTGTTTTAGGATGTGCTGCTTACGAAGCCGGAAATATATTGGGAGCCGTTGCCGGTCTTGTTTTGATTTTTGACATCCCTTACTATTTTTTTGTAGCAGGAATCGGGCTGTTAGCGACTCTTGTATTTGCTTTGAATTCTGTTCATACCATTGCAAAAATAATGGGTGTTATAGTTTTTCTTATGGGTATTTCTTTTTTCTATACGTCTTTATCGTTAAGTCCCGACTGGGGAGAGGTTTTAAAAGGCAGTGTTGTTCCGGTAATTCCCGAAGGAACAGGCTCTACTCTTTTAGTTTTGGGTTTAGTAGGAACTACCGTTATTCCTTACGATTTATTTCTTGGTTCCGGAGCTTTGGATAAAAAACAAACAATTAACGAAATGCGTTTCGGTCTTGCTTTTGCCATAATTTTGGGAGGTGTTATTTCTATGTCAATAATGGGAGTCGGAAATGCTGTTACGGCAGGAGTGGATGATGTAAGTAAAGCAAATTTTATAGCAAATTTAGATTTTGATAATAACGGTTATGAAATGTTAAAATATTTCCTGAAAAATAACATAGGAACTTATGCTGTTTATGTATTCGGGTTCGGAATGTTTGCAGCAGGTTTCTCGTCTGCGGTAACTTCGCCTTTAGCTTCTGCAATAACAGCAAGAAGTTTGTTTTCAAACAAAAATAATGAGGAAAAATGGCGTCCGGAGAAATTGTATTTTAAATTAGTAATAGCCGGTGTCGTTATAACCGGGCTTGTGTTCGGATTTATGAATGTAAAACCTATTCCGGCGATTATTATTGCTCAGGCATTCAACGGTCTTATTTTACCGCTCATAGCAGTATTTCTTATTTTTGTGGTTAACGATCCGGAAATTATCGGAGAAAATTATCTTAACGGATGGGTTTCAAATGTTATGATGAGTATTGTTTTATGGGTTACGATGATTCTCGGTTTTACAAATATATCAAAATCGATAGCAAAAGTTGCAGGATATAATTTGGAAGCGAATGATTTAATGCTTATAGTTCCGGTTATTATTATTTCTTTTATTTTATCTGCCGTTGTTTTGTATGCAATTTATAAAAGACGAATTAAACTTGTAACACAGCGACTTTAAATTTAACAGGATTTCCGGTATGATAATTTCCTGACATATCAAAGTTCCATATCCATTCTTCTTTTATTTTTTCACCGGGCAATTCTATCGTCAGTCTTTTTTGTTCTTTTATTCTATCTCCTTTAAAGTTGTATTCAAACTCGTAAAAATCTGTTATAAGCACTGATTTATTTTTCGGCAAAGATTCCAAATGAGTTTTTTCAATCTTGTTCTTTATTTTAACTGACTCATCAAATGTTGCAAGCTTATGTTTTTCTATAAAATATGATGGAAAGTAAGCTAACTGACTTAATAAATTAACAGAAATAACATAATCAGGCATTATTTCTTCAAAGAGACCTGCAACTCCGTTAAATCTCTGAAAATCTGTAAGTTTAACGTTTTTAATCTTATTCTTTTTATATTCATATAGCTTGTTTA
>JALSMF010000441.1 GCA_026987795.1 Bacteroidales bacterium | reverse complement strand
GTTGGTAGCCAAAAACGGTTATGACCAATACAGGCTTTTTCCCGATACAGGCTTTAATTTTAATTATGTACCGGGATATTACGCCTCTTTTATTTATAATCACGACCTTAAGAATAATAATGCCGGAGTATCTCTCGGTATTGATTACAGGATGTACGGAACGGCAGCAAATTATTATACCGAATCGATACCTTCTTATACTTACAGGGAGGTTTATAAAGTTTCTCAAATTTCCGTTCCGGCTTATATTCGTTACGGAAAGAAATTTTATGAAACACAAAAATATGTTTACGGCGGATTCTCATTCAATTATAATTTGTCTGCATTTATAAGCGAAACCGTAAGTTATACAGAAGCCGGAAAGACGGTTGAAGTTGACAGAGATGCTCTTAAAACGAGCAATGTTTCGTTAATAGGCGGTTTTAACTTTATGTTTTTCAATTTTGAAGCAAATTATGTTTTGGGAGGTTTTTTAAGTAAAAACTACACTATGGATTTGGCTGACGGAACAACTATAACACCTTATGAAGGGCAACCCGGCGGTGCATTTTTTATAAAAACAGGTATAACATTGCCGCTTAACAGTTGGACTCCGAGAAAGATTTATGCTATAGAAATGTGGTTCAGAAGATTGCTTAAATAAAAAAAGAGGCTTTTAAGCCTCTTTTTTTATTCGATAGTTGCTTTTAAGTCTCTTTTTCTAAGTTGTGTCATCATAGGTTTTAAAAAGCCGTAACTTCCTTTTTTTACATCGGCTTTTCCTTTATAATGAACTAAATACGTGCATTGAACCGCTTGTTCTTCTTCGTGTTTGCAAATGTCTATAAGAGCATCAATTACATAATCAAAAGTGTGATAATCATCGTTATAAAGAATGAGATGTTTATTGTTTGAGTTTAAAACATCTGTTGTTTCTTTTTCTGCGTTATATGCTTTTTCCTTTTTACTCATAACCGGAATGAAAAAAAGATTTCTGCAAAAATACAACTTTTTTTATTTATTTTTCAAAATTTCAATTGCTTCGGCGGCACTTATTTTAATTCCGCCTTTGAAAGCGATTACAAATCCGTCAAAATTCATAGTTTTTATCTCTTTTTTCAGGTTTGCGGCTTCTTTGTATGTTTTAAATTTTCCTATTGTGTAGAGGAATAGTCCGCCGTCAAGTTGTTTTACGTTTATTGTATACTTGTCGTTAAGTTCACCGAATTCCTGCATTTCCGCCTCGTTTAACTTGTGAGAATATGCACCTATTTGTACCGAAAACCAAATATTATCTTTATCGGCAGTGTTGATATTATTTGTATTTTTTGATTTTTTTATTTCTGCGGCTTGGCTTAAACTTATTCTTTCTCCGTGGTTGTAAGCAACTGTAAAGACCCCTTCGTATCCCTTGTTTTTCAGCATATTTCCGGCTTTTTTCGCTTCTTCATAGGTTGAATACGGTCCGGATAAGTATTTATGGGTACTTTTATTATTTTCATGAATAATATTCGGGACACCGGGAAAATCAGTTTTTTGTTTAGGTGAAGAGAAGTTGCCGAGTTGAACACAGTAGATGAGTCCGTTAAATTCGGATATTTCTTTTATACCTGTTCCGGATGTGTTGATGTTGTTATTTTGAATATTATTGTTTTCGATATTGTTGTTTTCATATGCTTTACCCGTCAGTAAAGACATTTCTTTTGCTTCGGTTTTTTCAAATTCGTCGGTTCTTACGATTTTTGAGATTCCGTAAGTTGCCGATTTTTTTACCCCGTCTTCAAACGCTACTATAAACGGGTCTGTAAGTCCTTTTCTTTTTATTTTGTTTAGAACATATTCTGCTGCTTTGTAGCTCCGGTATTCTCCGAGAAAAAATCTTCTGTAAGGATTGTTTTTAAATGTATCAAAACTTATCGGAGAATATTTTCCGTATGTTTTAAGCGGAAGTAATCCTTTAAATAATCCTACCTGAACTTTAAAAATTATTCCTTTTTTTGCTTTAAGCGGAACAGGCTTAGGGTTGTATTTTGAGTAAACAAATGAGCCGGCATAGTTATATTTCAGACCTTCCGAAACACTGTTGTCATTTGTTTTTACGCTGTTATCAACTATGTCTGTTTTTTTTACGGGCTTGTCAAAATATATGCTGAAAGCATTTTCCTGTTCCTGAACTGCCGAAAGTTCTGTTTGCACGGCATCCATTATTTGTATGTATTTATTGGATTTATGTCCCGAATAGAAGTTCGCTTTATGATATGTTTTTAAAGCATCCGAATGAAACTTTTCGGCATTTATTTCGTGTTTTTTTGCTTCGTTAATTTTGTCAGATGTTTTTGCCTTTGGTAAATATTTGGCATAAACTTCATATTTAGTTTTATTTGCGTTAAAATATAAGTCGGCGGCTTTAATCATTTTTTCAAACAATACTTCTTCTAAGCCTGATGCCATCTTACTTTTCATATCTTTTTCGTATTCGTCTTCGGAGAGTTCTGCTTCGGTTCTTATTTTGTCAATTTTAGAGTAGTCGTTATCTGCATCTTTCATTATGTTGTCGGCATAATTTTTTTTGTCTTTTGCGTCTGCCAGTAATGATATGTCTTCATCGCTCATATTGAGCTTACCGATAATGAACTCTTCTTTGGATTCGTATATATTAGGGTCGTTTTCGGGGGAATAATTATTTTCTGTCTTATTTTCGGTTATTGTCTCTTTTATCTCTTTTGTATCGTTTTCGTTTGTTTCCGGTTGAGTATTATCTTCTTTTTTTGGTTTTGTAACATCAATAACCTCGTCTTTCCTTTCATCGTAAATAATGTCCGGGTCATTCATATATATGGCGAATGCAATTTCTTGATTATGAATTGCTTCAAGGTGTTTGTCGAAGGCGAGTTTTAGTGCGTCAACTTTATTTTTGCCGCTTAGTTTTTCAGCTTTAGCTTTCATTTCGTTTCCTTCGATGTAAATTGCCCTTGCATTTATTGATATTTCTTCCGCTTTAAGATGTTTTTTGGAATTGTCGGAGTTCATATTTTTGAGCTTGTCGGAATAAGTGCGAAATTTTATATTCGAAGCTTTAAAGAAGTTCTCATAAGCTTTTAAGGCAGATTTGGTACCTCTTTTTTCGTATTTTTTAGCTTTTTTGAGAGTTTTTCCGCCGTAATTTTCTGCCACTTTTTTAAATCCGTCGGCTTTTCTGAAATATTTTTCAGCTTCGAGCATATCAGCTTTTCCTTTTATGTAAAAATCATCGGCATCGGCTAATTTAAGTCTGTCTGCATCGCTGAATAATGTTTTGTAGTAGCTTTTATTTTTCAGATTTCCGAAATCATAGTCGGATACGGTAATCCAGGCAAGGCTGAAAACTGAAAAAAGTATTATTCCCGAATAAAAAGTTAAACTTTTATTAAATGGTTGTATTTTCATTACTGTTATATTTTCCGTGAAAAAATATTTAAACTGCTAAATTATAAAATTTGTATGAATTTAAAATTTTATGATGATAAAAATCCGGCAGATTATTTTTCTTATGGTTTTGTATATCTATAATGTTTTAGAGCAGAAACAGAAACATTTTCTTTTAAAAAAACGTATTTAAAAATAAACAAAACTATTATTATTTATATATGTAAATAATCCTATATTTGCAAAATTGTACGAAATTATAAAAAATAATATTATGGCAGGAGCAGTAATAAATCCAGAAGTAGAATTGGTAGATTTTCGAGGAGACAGTTGTCTTAAATTTACGTTTAGAGGACATCTTACCTCAGAGGATGCAGAACTCGGCGTTAAGGAGTGGCGAGATTTTTTTAATTCGACCGGAGGAGAAAAGGTTGTCGTAATATGGGACTCGACACAAATGACCGGTTTTGATAATAAGGCAAGAATTATTTGGCAACATGCAATAAAGGAAATGAAGAGTCAGATTGAATGTGTTTGGCTTATTACAGATTCTAAAGTAATAAAAGCCGGAGCAAAGCTAATGTCGCTTTTTACAAGCTTTTGCCTTAAAGTTGTAGATTCTTCGGACAAAATAGCATTTTCGGTATTGATATAGCTTTGATTTATTGATGTAAGACCTTTAAGTTTTGTCTTTTCCTTCAATTTCAACTTTAAATTCAACCGCTTCGAAAATATATTTGTGCGAGGGAAATTTTGCTTTGTTTTTAAAGTCTTTAAAATCGTACTCTTCAATGATTTCAAAATTTTCACGATTCATACAAATCATTTTGTTGCCTGTAACATAAAATAAATAATTACCGCAAAATTCCATAAAGTAACCTTTTCCGGCATTACCTTCACATTTTCCTCCGGGTGTTGATATGTAAAACTTGCTGTTTTCGGTGCTGTCAAATAATTGTTTGCGCGGAGCAATCATATTCATTACAATTTTTCCTTTTCTGTCTAAAACTAAAAGGCTTTTATCGTTCGGAAAAAAAATGTAATCATCCGTAATAAGATATTCGGCAGGGGTTACATATTTATAATATTTTATGGTATTGTAGGGTAGGTCTTTGATAATAGGTTTAACGTCTTTTCTGATTTTTAATTCCCACAGTATTTCATGATTGTCGACAAAAAAGAATTTCTGTTTTTCTTTAATATTTGTGTCAGTTATAGGATAGTAGTATAATTGACCTAAAGCCTGTAAAGGAATTAAGGCAATAAATATTAAAAGCAATCTTTTCATTTTGTTAAATTGTTTTGGTTTTAAAGATAGTATTGCAAATATTGTCCCAAACTATTCGTAGCTTCCTTTTTTAAGGGTTAAAATTTCACGTTGTGTTAAAAAACGCCATTTTCCGCGTTTTATATCTTTTTTTGTAAGCCCTGCAAAATATACTCTGTCGAGTTTTAAAACCGTGTAATTTAATTCGGCAAACATTCGTCGTATAATACGATTTCTGCCTGAATGTATTTCTACGCCTATGTCTTTTTTGTTTTTCGGGTCAGGATAGGCGAGGGTGTCAAATTTCATAAATCCGTCTTCGAGTTCTATTCCTTCAACAAGTTTATCGGCATCTTTTTTTTCTAAATCTTTATCAAGAAAAATACGGTATATTTTCTTTTTATTATATTTAGGGTGTGTCAGTTGCTTTGTTAAATCTCCGTCATTGGTCAAAAGCAAAATACCGGTAGAATCTCTGTCCAATCTGCCGACAGGATAAATTCGTTCCTGAATTTTATTCCTGAAAAAGTCAAGCACCGTTTTTCTTCCTCTGTCATCAGAAACCGTAGTGAGAACACCTTTAGGTTTGTTTAAGAGTATATAAACAGGTTTTTCGAAGTTTACAACTTTATTTTTGTATTTCACCGTATCCGTTTTCTTTATCTTTGTTCCGAGTTCGGTAACAACTTTTCCGTTTACTTTAATAAAGCCGTCTGTAATAAGTTTGTCGGCATCTCGTCTGGAACAAATTCCGGCATTTGCCAAATATTTATTTAAACGAACTTTTTCATCGGAGTTCGATTTTTCAGTTTTTTTGTCCGGATATTTGTTTGTTTGCTTCTTTTGTTTGTATTTTTTATTGCTACTCATTTTTTACGGTTTATAATTTTATGGTTTATAATTTCAGGTTAGATATTTTTTTCTAATTTTACGTTTAGAAATTTGATGCAAACTTATTACAAAATTTTGTTTTATGGATAAAGAAACCATTATTATCGGTGCAGTTGCTTTGATAGTTTTAATTATAATCGTAAGATTTTTGACAAAAAAAGCATTTAAAATTCTTCTTGTTGTTATTTTGCTTCTTGCCGGAGGACTTTTCGGGTATATTTATTTAACCGGAGTTCACACAATATCAGATTTGGAAGAAAGGTATTGCGGTAATCCTGACAATAAATCCGATTCTTTAAAGTGCGAATGCATAGTAAAACCAATTTCGGAAGATTTTCATACCAGATTTACGGATGAAGAGCTGGAGAATATGAACGAAGTTACTTTTGCAAAAGAACTCTCAAAAGCACTGATAAACAAAAGAAAGATAATAAACTCCAAGCTGAAAGAAAACGATGCTTTGCACCTGTTGAAAGAATTTAAAAACGATTTTTTGAAGATTAAAGATTTAGCTTTTGATAATGCCGAAAATTAAGTTTGTCAAGTCGGTTTATGCTTTATTTTTTCAACTCATGAACATTCAAATTTTCAGAATTGAGTAATTCGCGAGAGTTTTTGATGTAAAGTTTCATTTTTTCAAAATCTGCCGGGTTTATGAAAAAAACTTTTTTATTTTCAAATTCGGCGGCAGGCAGGATAAAATAATCATAAACGGAATTTGCCCTTGGTTTTTTGTAAACCCACGTTAAGATATAATTGCAGGTATCGATAAAAGTTTCTCCGTTTTCTTTTCTCAGAACAATTTTTGCAAGCACACCGCCGTCTGTTTTTGTTTTTCTTTGATTTGAAACAAAATTCCCCAGCGAATAGGCGACAAAATGCTCTTTTACACTGTCATTTCCGGGCAAATACATCATTTTTTGTATTACGTGCGGATGCGAGCCTATAACTATGTCAACACCTTTATCAAATAAAAATGAAACCAAATCTGTCTGTTTTTTATTCGGATACGATTTATATTCAGTTCCGAAATGTAATACAACGATAAGTTTGTCCAAACTGTCTTTTTCCGTATCTTTTATATCCTTGTGCATAATTGCCGTA
>JALSMF010000440.1 GCA_026987795.1 Bacteroidales bacterium | reverse complement strand
GGTTCCATTATCGAACTTGATGAAAACAGCAATGTTGAGCCGGTAAGATACGGCAAGGGCTCCGGTTTTTGGCGACTTTTGGTTATGCCAATGGTAAGCGAAAAAAACTTTTTTCTACGAATTTTAAAATTGTTTACAATTCCGTTTTCGGCACCTTTAAAATGGCTGAAAGTATTTTTTGCTCCCGATTTCGGAAAACAAACATCCGTGATTTTATTTATGCAACATATCGACAGCACTTTAAAACTTCGCAAAAAAATATTCGGTATCGGGACAAAAGCCGAAAAGGGCAAAAAGCCGACTGCTTTTATACCCGAAGCACACGAATTTGCACGTAAATATGCCGAAATAATTGACGGAAAACCTACGGTTATGCTTACCGAAACCATTACCGGAATTCCTTCAACTGCACATATTTTGGGCGGTGCGGTAATGGGACAAGATATAACCGAAGGCGTTATTGACAAAAATAACAGAGTTTTCGGCTATGAAAATATGTATGTTTGTGACGGTTCAATGATTTCGGCAAATCCGGGCGTAAATCCGGCATTAAGTATTACGGCAATAAGTGAACGGGCAATGAGTTTGGTACCGGATAAATAAAATATAGATTTTTACCGTAAAAATGTAAGATTTTCTGTTGTAATGAATTCAAAACACACAAACCGTATAAAAAGACACTTTTATCCAAATTATTTTTTTATGTGAATTTTATTTATTTATTTTGTTGTGTTAAACTAAAATCTAACCGGCTTATCTTCTTTACCTAATTATTCTGCAATTATGTAATTGACCTTTCTCCGGTTAAGAACTTACATAAACATGAGAAGAAAAATAGGATTTAAAAAATTAGTTACGGGTTTTGTTGTGATATTAACAATTACCTTATTTTCTGCAATATTCAGCTCCGTAATAATCAATAACAACTCAAAGAGGATATTACACGTAAATAATGATATTTATCCTTTTACGGATAAACTTGCGGAATTTGAGCAAATTGTTTTGAACTCAAAAATGCTTATAACAAACTGGGTATATTTGCAATACAATATTGAGGATAAAGAAGAATTAAAAAAACTTATAAAAGAAGATTACCCCAAAATAAAGCAGGAAATTTTGACTTCCTTAAAAAAATCAGGACAAGAAAAGAATTCAGAATCTTTGCACCTTATTTTTGAAAAGATGGACGAACTTCTTGCAATAAACAAAGAATTAATGAACACTTTATCCGGTTTTGATGATTACGAAGATGCCCAAAAGATATTTGATGCCGAAGAAAAAATAGAAGAAGAAGTTATACCTTTGAGTAATGAGATAAGAACACTGCTGAACGATTTTATAAACAAGACAAAGAAAGAAAATGACATCATAAGAGATAAAATGATAAACTCTTTGAAGCAACTTGAAATAACTTCAATAGTTTTCGGTTTCGGAATGTTTATAATAATCCTGTTATCGGTCATATACATTCAAAAAAATATTACAATTCCGGTAACACAAGTTCACGATATACTTTTAAAACTGAGTAAAGGTGAAATTATTAAACAAAAAGTAAAGCAAACCGATGATATTATTGCCGAAATGGTTTCTGCACTATACAAATTATCGGATAATTTTAATAAAGTTGCCGTAAATGCACAAAAAATAGGAAAAGGAAACTTTGATACAGAAATAAAACCTCTGAGCGATAAAGATATTTTGGGAAACGCCATCTTGGAAATGAGAAACAGCTTAAAAGCATATTCGGAAGAGATGGAAGCAAAAGTAAGAGAACGAACAGCAGAAATTTCAAGACAAAAAGAAATTATTGAAGAAAAAAACAAAAATATTACGGCAAGTATAAACTATGCAGTAAGAATACAAAAAGCAAGTCTTCCGCAAGTAACAACAATACAGACGGAATTGCCGGACTCGTTTATATTGTTTAAACCGAAAGATATTGTAAGCGGCGATTTTTATTGGTTTTCAAAATCAGAAGATAAAATTATTATTGCTGCGATAGACTGCACCGGACACGGAATACCCGGAGCATTTATGAGTTTGATAGGCATAAATCTACTTTCGGGTATCGTAAACGAAAATAAAATTACGGAAGCTGATGAAATATTAAACGAACTTCACAGGAGAGTTCAATTGGCACTAAAACAGGATGTTACAGAAAATCAGGACGGAATGGACGCAGCTTTGTGCGTAATTGATAAAAACAATAAAAAAGTTGATTTTGCAGGAGCCAAAAACCCGTTGGTTTACATACAAAACGACACATTATTCCGGATAAAAGGCGATAAAAAAAGCATAGGCGGGAAACAAGTTGAAGGTAAGTTTACAAAACACACAATATCAGCAGAAGAACCCACATCTTTTTATATTTTTTCAGACGGATTTCAAGACCAATTCGGAGGTAAAAACGGCAGAAAATTTATGATAAAAAATATGTTGAATTTATTTTCGGATAATCATAAATTGCCGTATTCAAAACAAAAAGAAATATACGACAATACAATAACAGAATGGAAATCATCTTTGCCTCAGACAGATGATATTTTGATAATAGGTTTCAAACTTTAAATTTAAAATTATATTAAAATGAAAAAAGCAATACCATTTTTACTTATTCTTTTCTTTTTCACAAATCTTAAAGCGCAACAAGATACGATAACCGATGAATTTTCGTCAAACATTATTACAAAGCAAAGCAGCAAGGGAGAAGTCGGTTCTTTCGGAAAACGATTATCTGCTCTTACAAGTTTTGTCAGTCTGAACGGCTATGCCACCAATGAATTTTTGTATTTTGAAGACGGAACAAACACGTTCAGCAATCATTATTTTAATATGCTGGCAAGTGCCGAAATTTCAGAACGCATTTTTGCCGAAATCCAAATGGAATATGAATACGGAGGAAGTCAGGTAGGAGCAAGATACGCACAAATCGACTATAAATTTAATGATTTGTTTGTAATAAGGTCGGGGAAATTTTTAGTCCCTGCCGGCGAGTATAATGAATATCTATATCCCGAATACCTGTCAAAAACCACGAGAAGAGCCTTTGTAAATGAAGAAATTATCCCTGTTTCCTGGGGCGAAGTAGGTGTTCAGCTCAGAGGACAGTTAAAACTCAGAGGAGACAGCGGTTTATTCAGACCTTTTTATTCTTTGTATGTCGTAAACGGATTAAAAGCCTCCGGAAACAACAGCAATATACGACAAATGCGGGAAAATGCCCTTGACACTTTGAGCGGAAACTTAGCATACGGCGGAAACATAGGAACGGAAATAGGCAAATATTTTAACATTCAATTTAATTATTACACAGGCGATTACAATCCCGCAGGTGATGCCGAATTAACAATTTACGGAACATCATTAGGGTTTGATAATAATAAATTAAGCATATACGGCGCTTATCATGCGGCAGACCAAGAATACGAAGTTGACGGGCAAATGAACAAGTGGAATAAATACGGGTTTTACGGTTTAATAGCTTATAAATACAAAAATATAGAACCTTTATTCAGATATGACAGAATAAGACTTGACGGACTTAACTTAAACGATAAAGACAGGATGACATTCGGACTGAATTATCATTTTTATGAAAACTGTGTATTAAAAGTTAACTATGAAGTTGTTAAAAATCAAGGAATTGATATAAGCGATAACTTGTTTTCGGTTCAAATAGCCGTAGGATTTTAAAAAAGAACTATGAAAAAAAGATACAAAATCTTTCTTCTGTTCTTAATGTGCATATTTTATTTTAATGCATCAAATGCACAAAATACAAGGGCATATTATCAGTCTTTGTTTTTGCTGAAATTTATAAAATATGCAAACTGGACAAAGCAGCCCGATTATTACAAAATCGGTGTTGTCGGAAATACGCCTGTTATTCCGCATTTAAAGACGATGACAAAGAAGCGGAGAGTGAACGGAAAGCCTGTTGTTTTGTATAAAATAAATTCTTATGCTGATTTAGGAAAGTATTCTTTGATATATATACCGAGAAATCAAAACAGTAAGGTCAAATATATTGTTTCAAGGACAAAAAATAAAGACGTTCTTATTGTTACGGAAGATGACAGGTACATCTATCGAGGAGCATTAATAAGTTTTTATGAAAGAAACAAAGCTCTTAAATTCAAAATAAATACGAGAGCAACGGCAAGAAGAAAAATACAAATAAGCCGAAGGCTTCTGTCGGTAGCAACGGTTATAAATTGATTGTAAATTATAAAAAAAGAGAATCATTTCCGAAAATAAGAAAAGATTCTCTTTTTTTAAGTTCTGCAGACAGATACGTTAATTATTCAACAGTCCAGGTATTACCGCTGCGTAATAAATCATCTACGTTTTTAATTTTTGATTTAGCTCTGACATCTTTTATTTGCTTTTCAAGTAAAGTCTCATATGTCGGAGCTTCTACGGAGCGTATAACACCGAATGCAACGGGGAAACCGTCTTCAATATTCATATTAATTAGTGCCAGGTGCAAATACGGAGAGTTTATTTTTGCATCATGAACTAATATATCATCTTTTGTTATTCCGTTTTCACCTATTTTAACAACTTTCAGTTCAAGACCGTCAAGAATTAGACCTTTGTTTTTTTCTTTTCCGAAAATCATAGGTTCTCCGTGCTTCAGCCAAATTTGATTATCGTCTCGGGTTTCTTTAGAGGTTATGGCTTTATAAGCTCCGTCATTATATATTACACAATTTTGCAAAATTTCAACGACAGATGCACCTTTGTGCTTGTCAGCTTCAACTAATATATCAGTGGTTTCGGCAACTTTATTGTCTAACGAACGTGCAAAGAACTTACCTTTTGCTCCTATTACTAATTCACCCGGGTTAAAAGGCTCTTCGATAGTTCCGAAAGGAGATGATTTTGTAATCTGTCCGAAAAGTGATGTCGGCGAGTATTGTCCTTTTGTCAGACCGTAAATTTGGTTGTTAAAAAGAATTATGTTTAAATCAATATTACGCCTTATTTCGTGAATAAAGTGATTTCCTCCGATTGCCAGTCCGTCACCGTCACCTGTAATTTGCCAAACGCTGAGTTTAGGGTTTGCGGTTTTTATTCCTGAAGCCAGAACTCCTGCTCTTCCGTGAATTCCGTGAAATCCGTATGTATTCATATAGTAAGGAAAGCGAGAGGAACAGCCTATACCTGAAACAACGGCATAATCTTCTTTATTATGGTCTAATTTTGCCATTGCCTTTTGCACTGCCATCATAATTGCGATATCTCCGCAACCCGGACACCATCTGACTTCCTGGTCGCTTTTAAAATCTTTAAATGTATATTTTGATTCTGCCATGACTATAATTCTTCTAATATTTGATTTACTTTTTGTTTAATTTCAGTTACCGTTAAAGGTAAACCTTGTATTTTGTCATAATATTCGTAATTATTATTCGGGTGCATCATTCTTAAATATTTTGCAAATTGTCCTAAGTTTAATTCAAAAACAATAATTTCTTTATATTTTGAAAGAATTTCATTTGTATTTTTAGGTAAAGGATTAATGTAATTAAAATGTGCGTGGGCAACTTTTTTGCCTTCATTATTCATCTCTCTTACTGCTGTCGTTAAATGTCCGTATGTGCTTCCCCAACCCACAACTAAAACATCAGCATCAGCATTTCCTTCAACTTTTAAATCAGGGACTTTTTCTTGTATGTATTCTACCTTTTTTTCTCTTTCTATACTCATTATTTCGTGATTTTCAGGAATATATGAGACATTTCCCGTGTCTTTCATCTTTTCTAAGCCTCCTATACGATGTTCAAATCCTTTCATTCCGGGAACAGCCCACTTTCTTACCATTCTTTCATCTCGTGAATACGGCAGGTATTGTTTTTCGTCTTTGCCGACAAATTGTGTTTTAATTTCCGGCATATCTTTCATTGAAGGTATTTTCCAAGGTTCAGTGCCGTTTGCTATAAAACCGTCGGTAAGAAGTAATACAGGTGTCATATGTTCTAATGCAATTTTTGCGGCTTCGTATGCATAGTAAAAGCAATTTGAAGGAGTGCTTGCAGCGATAACGGGCAACGGGCTTTCTCCGTTTCTTCCGAAAAGTGCCTGAAATAAGTCTGATTGTTCGGTTTTGGTGGGTAAACCTGTTGAAGGTCCTCCTCGCTGAACATCAATTACTACTAAAGGCAGTTCTGTAATTACTGCCAAACCTAATGCTTCAGACTTAAGAGCTAAACCGGGTCCGGAGGTGGATGTTGCTGCTAAATGACCGGCAAAAGATGCTCCTATTGAGGTAACAATTCCGCCTATTTCGTCTTCTGCCTGAAATGCTTTTGCTCCGAGGTCTCTTCTGTTCTCTATTTCTACAAGAATTTCTGATGCCGGAGTAATAGGGTATGAGCCTAAAAACAGGGGCAGATTGGCTTTTTCAGCTGCGGCAAGAAGTCCCCATGCCGTTGCAGTGTTACCGTTAATATTTCTGTATGTTCCTTTTTCAATGGTTGCCGTATGAACTCTGAATGAGGGCATTGCGTGTATAGTAACGGCGTAGTTAAAACCGTCTTTTAATACCTTTTTATTTGCTTCTGCTATTTCAGGTTTTTTAGCAAACTTTCTTTCGAAAAAATTTATTGAATGGCCTAAGGGGCGGTCAAAAATGCAGTAAACCATTCCGAGAGCAAACATATTTTTACTCCTCGTTATA
>JALSMF010000439.1 GCA_026987795.1 Bacteroidales bacterium | reverse complement strand
GGTTGGGCTGTTCGCCCATTAAAGTGGCACGCGAGCTGGGTTCAGAACGTCGTGAGACAGTTCGGTCCCTATCTGTTGTGGGCGTTGGAAATTTGAGAGGACCTGACTCTAGTACGAGAGGACCGAGTTGGACAAACCTCTGGTGTATCTGTTGTGCTGCATAAGTGCATCGCAGAGTAGCTATGTTTGGAAGAGATAAGCGCTGAAAGCATCTAAGCGCGAAGCTCACCTCAAGATGAGATTTCCTTTAAGGGTCGTTAAAGACTATGACGTTGATAGGCTGCAAGTGTAAAGGTGGTGACGCCAAAGCTGAGCAGTACTAATTACCCGTAAACTTTTTTTACCTGAGGACACAGTTTTCTTTTAGTATGTCATAAATTTATTTAAAAATTTAAGGTGACTATAGCGGCGGGGTTCCACCTCTTCCCATACCGAACAGAGAAGTTAAGACCGCCAGCGCCGATGCTACTGCATTAGCGGGAAAGTAGGTCGTTGCCTTTTTTTAAGCCCCAATCTTTTGATTGGGGCTTTTTTTATTTGCTGTCGCTTTAATTGCAAATCTTTTGTTTTTTAGATATTCTATTCTGACATAGTGTGCTTATTTTTTTGTGATTTTGAAGTAATATTCTAATCCTCCTCATAATTTTTACATACCGCTACTTGCTTCAATATTTAATTTATGATAGCTGAAAAAATCATAGGAATAACCTTGTATTTGTCAAATTTCCTAAACTTTAAAGTTTGAGAAATGATTTGTGCAGAGAGAAAAAGTTTTTTTGATTTTTCTGAACAGGCTGTAAAGATTTAATAACTTTGTATTTTAACTTGTAAGTTTATGTTTACCCGTTTATTTTAAGTTATTTTTAAGGAAACAGTATGAAATATACAAAAGCCGGAAAAATAAGTCAACGCTTTATTGATGCTGATAATAAGAATTTTAAACTAATATTTTTTTCATTTATTATCGGTATTTTAGCGGGTACTGCCGGTTCTGTATTCAGATTAGTTTTAGGTTATATTGATAATTTCAGGGATGATTTGTACGCAAATGTCAACAATCTTGATATTTCAAATTGGTTATTACCTTTACTTTTTGGAATTACCGGAATTACAGGTTCACTGTTTTTAGTTAAAAAGTTTGCTCCGGAAGCATCCGGAAGCGGGATTCAGGAGATAGAAGGCGCTTTAGACGGTGTAAAAACATTGCGATGGAAAAGAATATTACCTGTTAAATTTGTTGCATCATTATTTTCTTTGGGAAGCGGTTTATTATTAGGTCGTGAAGGACCTACAATTCAGATAGGGGCGAATATAGGTAAAATGACAGAAGATATTTCTAAGCAGCCTGCAGATGAAACAAATCCTTTGGTTTCGGCAGGTGCTGCCGCCGGGCTTGCAGGAGCATTTAATGCACCTTTAGCGGGAATAATATTTGTTATTGAGGAGATGCACGGGCATTTTAAATATACATTTTATTCGGTTGCTGCGATTATGGTTGCTTCCGGAACTGCTGATTTTATTGTCAGAGCATTAATAGGAGCTGATCCGGTTATTAAAATGTCAGTTTTTTCAAGTCCTGATATATCTGCTTTATGGATGTTTATTATTTTGGGGGCTTTTTTTAGTTTTATAGGATACCTATTCAATAAATTAATAGTTTTATCTTTGAATTTTTTTGAGAATCTTTCAAAATCTTTATTTGTAATTACTGTTATATTTATCGGTATATTGATAACTCTTTTAGGGATTTTTGATACGGGGATGACAGGAGGCGGCTACGGAACAATAAGAGAAGTTTTGGATGGCTCTTTTACGCTTCGGTTTTTAATTGTTTTGTTTGTCGGCAGGTTGCTGCTGACTGTTTTCAGTTACGGAACAGGTGTTCCCGGCGGCATTTTTGCACCTTTGCTTGCTCTCGGAGTAGTTTTCGGGATGTTATTCGGCAATGTTTCGCATAATTATTTTCCGGAACTTATTTCGGAACCGGGTGTTTTTGCTGTTGCCGGGATGGCAGGAATTTTTGCCTCTACGGTAAGAGCTCCTTTAACCGGATTAGTCCTTGCTGTTGAAATGACCTCAAATTATGAAATGATATTGCCTCTTATAATTACTGCCGTAACTGCATCGGTAATTACGGCACAATTGGGTAACGAGCCTATTTATACAACTTTACTAAAACGTAGTTTAACGATAAAAAAATAATAAGAACAGGTGTTTTTTAAGTATTGCTGTCAAAATAATGACCGCTTTCCAGCAGAGATTTTAATTTTTCGATTTGTTTTATACTGCCGAGAACAAAAAGTTTGTCTTCTTTATTTAGTTTTATGTCGGCATTAGGATTAAACATATATGTACCGTCTTTTAATTTCAGTCCTATAATATTTGCTCCTGTTTTTTTACGAATGTCTAAATCTGCAATTGTGCTGTTTACAAAGCAAGAAGCCAAATCGCTGCAAGACAGTTCTTCAAGGTTTACATCTTGACCTTCGCGTAACATCAGAAACTCCATAAATTCTACAATATCAGGTTCTGTTACAAGTTTTGCCATTTTTGCTCCTCCTACAATGTCCGGCATAATAATATTATCTGCACCGGCTCGTTTCAGTTTTTTAAACGAATGTTCGTCTGAGACTCTTGAAATTATCTTGATGTTTTTATTTAAATCTCTTGATGTCAGAACTATCAGAAGATTTTCGGCATCGTTCGGTAATGTTGTAAGCAGAGCTTTGGCATTTTTTACGTTTGCTTTTTCTAAAGTTTCTTCGTTTGAAGCATCTCCGTGAATAACGATAAGATTTTTATTTTTTAAAATCTCTTCATTGGTTTCGTCGGTAATTATTTCGTTGTCGTTATCTATAATTACAACTCTTTTGTTCAATTCTAACAGGTCATTTACGGCTTTTTTCCCGTTACGACCAAATCCGCATACAATTATATGATCTTTCAATTTTTTAATTTTTTTAGTTCTGTAATATACTTTTACTGCTTTTCTGTAATCACCGTCAATAAAAATTCCGGTTACGGATGTCAGGAAGTAACCGAAAAGTCCTAAACTTGTTATTATCAAAACAACCGTAAAAATCATACCATGGGTTGACAGCGGTCTTACTTCCTCAAAACCTACGGTTGACATTGTAAGAATTGTCATATACACAGCTTCGGTAAAGTTGTAATTCTCAATTATGATATATCCTGCAACTCCGGATGAGAAAATAAAAAGAAGAATTAAGGATGATATGTATATGTTTCTAAATTCTTTAGACATTATTATTAAGGCTGACAAAAATTATGTATTTTGAATGTATTTATATCCTATTCTGCACTCCAAACATCTTTTTTTACTGCAATATTCGTTGTAAAGTTGTATTAAAGATTGCGAAAAATAAGCGTTTTTTATTTTTAATCCTGTATTTTCCCACTTTTTTGTGATATTATTTTTTTCGGGTTTCATATTTTCAAGAAAAAAAACGGCTTTTTCCGTAATTTCAGTATTGTCTTTTTCTTTTCCGTAAAGAAATAAAACAGGTATTACACTGTTTATAATTATTGAATTTATTGCCGATTTTCCTGTTTTTTTGCATTTAAAACGGGTTTCAACTCCGAATTTGTAATGTGTGTCCCAATATTTACTTGCTTTAATGCTAAATATTTTTTCAAGTTCGGAAACATTTTTTATTTCAGTTATTTTTGAGAATAAATGAGATGTTTTGTAAATTAAATCTGCAAATTGAGAAATTCTGACAGTCGGAAAATTTGAAGGTCTGATACGCAGGAATTTCCATAAATGTGCTTCAATAGGTTTTAGTTTGTATTTTGATTTTAAAAATTTATATTCTTTTTTTAATTTAAGGTAATAATCATCGGGTATGTTATCATCCAGCATTCCGGCTTGACCGAAAAGCAGTGATTCAATTTGAAACCTGTTGTTTTTATGCTTTGCAAGGGTTATTAACGGCAACGACTTTGCAAGCATTTCAAAAGGCAGCGAGTTAATTTTGAAACCGAAAGATTTTGCCGTGATGATATATAGTATATCTTCCCAATTATTGTTTTTTTGTTCTAACAACAGTTTTGCCGATTTTGTTTTTTGTTCGGCTCTTTCAATTAATACGGAGGACAGCCACGAGTTTAACAAAAAAGTGTCTGTTTTTGCAATGAAATGTTTACACGGTATTTCTTCTTTTTCTTCAAGAAGTTCAGAGTGTTTTTTTATTAGTTTGGTGTCAAATTTCAGTTCTGCGGAAAGTATTTTTTTATTATCTTGAGATAAAATTTCTCTGTCGCAATTTAAGGCAACTTGCAAGATTACGTTGTTGTATGCTTTGTCTGTGTGATGGTTATGTTTATACCAATCGGAAGAGTTTATGTGTATTTCTATATTCCCTGCCCAAATTGTATCTTCGATTTTTATTTTAGCCGAAAAAAAATCAGGACCTGCATCAGTATTATACATGCCTGCAGATATGACTTCAATTTTATTTCCGTTGTCATCAGTCAGTTTTTCTTTATCGAAGAGCTTGTTTTTCCAAATATAATGCAGAAATTTTTCGGATATATTACCAGAGTTTTTCATCAATATCCAAAAATACGTTTTTTGAAAAAATAAAAAAAACTGTTCGGTGTTTTTTTATTGTTATGAAAAACTATTGAGCCATTTTAATGCTGCTTTTTTGTCAGAAAATACTTTGAAGCGGTAGTTGTCGGCTTTGCTGAATTTCATATATAGCTGTCCCATAGCTGTTTCTAAGGAACTTGACAGGATAAAAGCATCACAGATGAAATCTCGTTGTGCTAATGAGAGATTGTTTGCTTCAACAATCTCTATTAAGTCGTCCGGAGTTGTATTACCGGAAAACCTGCCTTCTGTTGCATCGGAAAAAATTTTTAACTTTTTCGGCAATGTTTTGTCTCGGCTGAGAGATATTATGTAATTTATAAAGTCGCCTATCGTAACCTCTCCTTTTATTGATGTTTCCAATATTCCTGTTTCGGTGTTTAGTTTGTAGGTAATCATAATATAGTAATAGTGAAAGTCGGTATTTGCAATATATTATTTTTTCAGGAAAAAAACAAATAAAAAAGCCGACATTTGCCGGCTTTTTACTTTTAAGTAATTGTCTTTTGTTATTTGACTTCTTCGTAGTCAACATCTTGAATGTCTTCATCGTCAGATTTATTATCATCACCTCCTTGTTGCTTGTCGGCATACGGGTTATTAATGTCGGCATCTTGGAAATTTGCTCCCTGAGCACCGCCTTGTGCTCCTTGCTTATACATTTCCTGCGATGCTGCCTGGAATACCGTATTTAACTCATTCATTGCTTTGTCTATTGCATCTAAATCCTGACTTTTGTGAGCTTCTTTCAGTTTATTTAATGCATCTTCAATAGGTCCTTTTTTATCGGCAGGCAATTTGTCTCCGAATTCTTTTAATTGTTTTTCGGTTTGGAATATCAATGAGTCTGCCTGATTTATTTTATCTATTTTTTCCTTGGCTTTTTTGTCAGCTTCGGCATTTGCGGCAGCTTCATCTTTCATCTTCTTGATTTCTTCCTCCGAAAGACCTGATGATGCTTCGATTCTGATTTTTTGTTCTTTACCTGTTCCTTTGTCTTTTGCCGAAACGTTAAGTATTCCGTTTGCATCAATGTCAAAAGTTACTTCTATTTGCGGAACTCCTCTCGGTGCCGGCGGAATACCGTCTAAATGGAAACGACCTATCGTTTTATTGTCTTGAGCCATTGCTCTTTCGCCTTGCAGCACGTGAATTTCAACCGAAGGTTGATTGTCAACGGCAGTTGTAAAGGTTTGCGTCTTTTTAGTCGGTATTGTTGTATTTGCTTCAATCAGTTTTGTCATAACCCCGCCCATTGTTTCGATACCGAGTGAAAGCGGAGTAACGTCAAGCAATAAAACATCTTTTACGTCTCCTGCCAGCACACCGCCTTGAATAGCTGCTCCTATGGCAACAACTTCATCGGGGTTAACGCCTTTTGAAGGTGTTTTTCCGAAGAATTCTTCAACTTTCTTTTGTATTGCCGGTATTCTTGTTGAACCGCCTACAAGAATTACTTCGTCAATATCCGAATTGGTAATTCCGGCATCTTTCATTGCAATTTTACATGGTTCAATAACTTTTTGAATCAGGTTGTCTGCAAGTTGCTCAAATTTAGCTCTTGTTAAAGTGCGAACTAAATGTTTAGGTATCCCGTCAACCGGCATAATATACGGAAGGTTTATTTCCGTGCTTGTTGAACTCGAAAGTTCTATTTTTGCTTTTTCGGCAGCTTCTTTCAGTCTTTGAAGAGCCATCGGGTCTTTTCTAAGATCAATATTTTCGTCTTTCAGAAATTCTTCTGCTAACCAGTCAATAATAACCTGGTCAAAATCATCACCTCCGAGGTGTGTGTCACCGTTGGTTGATTTTACCTCAAAAACACCGTCGCCGAGCTCTAATATTGATATGTCAAATGTTCCTCCGCCTAAATCGAAAACTGCAATAGTTTCGTCTTTTTGTTTTTTATCAAGACCGTAAGCTAAAGCCGCCGCAGTAGGTTCGTTAATTATTCTTTTTACCGTTAGCCCTGCTATTTCTCCGGCTTCTTTGGTTGCTTGTCTTTGCGAATCGCTGAAATATGCAGGTACTGTAATAACAGCTTCGGTTACTTCTTGTCCGAGAAAATCTTC
>JALSMF010000438.1 GCA_026987795.1 Bacteroidales bacterium | reverse complement strand
ATAATGAAAACAATCGTGAAAAACGAAGCAGTTGAGTCAGCTCTTAAGAACAAAACAGGAACGATTATTATTGAAGACTATAGAGGCGTTAAGGTATTAAGTTCGTTCGGAAAATTAAATCTGCCTTTTTTTGATTGGGTTATTTTGGCTGAAATAGACTACCGGGAAGCTGTTGTTCCTATATATAAGATAAGAAGTGAAATTATTTTTATAAGTATCTTTATTTTTATATTTATATTAATTACCGTTATTATTTTGTCTAAAATGATGACATATCCTATTGAAAAGCTGAATAATGCGGCACACGAGGTAAGTAAAGGTAATTTAGACATTGAAGTGCACTCAAAATTAAACGATGAAATAGGAGAATTGACAGAATCTTTTAATAATATGATTAAAAAATTAAAACATCAGTCAAGAATAATAGAAGAAGAACAAAAAAAGAGCCTTGTTTCGCTAATTGACGGGCAGGAAATTGAAAGACAAAGACTGTCAAGAGAATTGCATGACGGTTTAGGACAGTCGTTAATAGGTTTAAAACTAAGATATGAGAGTTGTATAACAAAACTGAGAAATTCCGAAGACTCAAAAACGGGGGCTGAAAAACTGAGAGAATTATTTGATAAAACAATTGATGAAATACGCAGAATATCCAATAATTTAATGCCTGCTGCTTTGTCAGAATTCGGATTATTAACGGCAATTCAAAATGTTTGTAACGAAATATCAAAAACTTCAAATACCGTTGTTAAATTTTCTGTTTACGGGAAAAACAGAATCAGAAATAAAAATACTGATATATATATATTCAGAATAATTCAAGAAGCTTTGACAAATATTATAAAACATTCCGGAGCCTCAAATGCTTACGTAAATTTCTATTTTAAAGAAAACGAAGTCTTAATCGAAATTAAAGATAACGGAAAAGGCTTTAATATATCCAAAGAAAAAAATATAAAGGGAAACGGATTAGCAAACATGAGAGACCGAACAGCTATATTATCGGGTAAAATAAATATAAAATCCGTAATATCCGAAGGAACGGTTATAGAAATAAAAATACCTTATCAATGAATAAAATAAAAATTATACTGGTTGACGACCACCATATTGTCAGAGACGGAATAAAATCTCTTTTATCTGAAAATGAAAAAATAGAAATTATAGGAGAAGCAACAAGCGGCTATGAACTGTTTCAGTTGCTTAATAAACAAATACCGGACTTAATTCTTTTGGACATATCGTTGCCTAAAATGTCAGGAATTGAAGTTGCAAAAGTTTTATCATCAAATTTTAAACAAATAAAGATATTGATGCTGTCAATGCACATATCGGAAGATTTTATTTTTAATGCCGTAAAAGCCGGAGTTAAAGGTTATTTACCTAAAAATACCACAAGAGACGAACTGCTTTCGGCAATTACAGAAATATATGAAGGCAAAGAGTTTTTCAGCAAATCAATTTCTGATGTAATTCTGAAAAGTTATGTCAGTAAAGCTCGTTTAGGTTTAGATATATCTAAAAATAAACTGAATAATCTTACAAACAGAGAAAGAGAAATTTTACAATATGTTGCAGAAGGTATAAATAATCCGGATATAGCACAGATGCTTTCTATAAGCATAAGAACCGTTGAAACACACAAAACAAGTATTATGAAAAAATTAGACCTGAAAAATACGGTGGACTTGGTCAAATTTGCAATAAAAAACAATATTACAAAACTTTAAACTCATCTTCTAAGTAAAACACTTACCCTATAATACGAATACGCACGATTGCCTGAAAAAATAAAAAAACTCAATTTTGTTGAAATTAAAAACTAAATATTTCAACAATGAAAAAAGGAAGAGTTATTTTATTTTTATCAGTATTTGTTTTAATAAGTAATTTTTTATTCGCGCAAGACAAAAAAGAAAATCCGGTTTCTTTAAGCCTTGATTTAATGAGCCGATATGTATGGCGAGGAACAGATTACGGAGCTTCACCAAGCATACAACCGGGAATAGAATTCAGTAAAAAAGGCTTTGCTCTCGGAACATGGGGTGCTTATACCGTTAATTCTCCCGGAATTCAGGAAACGGATATATATGCCTCATATACATATGATATGTTTTCTGTAATACTTACGGATTATTTTTTTCCGAATGAGAATGTCGATTATAATTATTTTGACTATAAAAGTTCTTCAACAGGACATGTCTTAGAAGCTACATTAGCTTTTAACGGCACGGATAATTTTCCTTTGTCGGTTTTTGTTGCAACAAATTTTTACGGTGCCGATGCTTTAAGAATAAATAATGACGGGACTACAGGAGATATTCAGTATTCAACCTATGCTGAAATAAGTTACGATTTTCAATATTTTACCGTATTTACCGGAGCAAATTTAACAAATCCTGATACAAATACAGGTGAAAGCGGTTATTACGGAAATTCTGCAGGAATTGTTAATCTCGGAATAAAGACCGTAAAAGACATAAAAATTACGGAAAACTTCTCTTTACCATTATCAGTATCATTAATTACAAATCCGCAAGCAGAAAAAATCTACTTAGTTGCAGGTTTTTCTTTTTAATAATTTTTTATTCATTAACTTAAATACAAAATATTATGTTTGATACAGGAACAACAACATTTATGATTCTAAGTACGAGTCTTGTAATGTTAATGACACCCGGTTTAGCTTTCTTTTACGGAGGATTAGCCGGAAAAAGAAATATTCTCGGAATAATGATGCAAACATTTGTATCTCTGGGAATTACAACAATTTTGTGGATAGCTTTCGGTTATTCTTTGTGTTTCAGCGGAGGCGAAGGCGGAATTATAGGAAACTTTGATTGGGCTTTTTTAAAAGGAATCCCTTTTAATCAGGCATACAGCGGAGCAAACGGAGAATATCCGGAGTATATTTTCATTGCTTATCAGATGATGTTCGCAATTATTACTCCGGCATTAATAACAGGTGCTTTTGTTAACAGAGTTACGTTTAAAGCATATTTGATATTCTTGGTTGCATGGCAGTTGTTTGTTTACTATCCGTTTGTCCATATGGTTTGGGGCGGAGGATTATTGGCACAATGGGGAGTTCTTGACTTTGCAGGAGGAATCGTTGTTCATGCAACTGCAGGTTTTGCAGCTTTGGCATCTGTTTTTTATGTAGGAAAAAGACGAGGAAAACCGTCTCCGCCTAACAGCATACCTTTGGTGGCAATAGGAACGGGCTTGTTGTGGTTCGGATGGTACGGTTTTAATGCCGGAAGTGAATTAAAAGTTGATGCAGTAACAACAACAGCTTTCTTAAATACGGATATTGCCGCTTCTTTTGCTGCAATTACCTGGCTTATTATTGAATGGATAAAAGAAGGTAAACCGAAATTTGTCGGATTACTTACAGGTGCCGTTGCCGGATTGGCGACAATTACGCCGGCTGCCGGTTTTGTGCCTGTTTGGGCAGCAATGTTAATAGGTATTGCCTCCGGAGTTATTTGCTTTATTGCTGTTCAATTTAAGAATAAATGGGGGTGGGATGATGCTCTTGATGTATGGGGAGTTCACGGTATAGGCGGCTTTACGGGCACTATTTTGCTCGGCGTTTTTGCTTCTTCCGCAATTAACGGTCAGTCAGGATTAATTGAAGGAAATACTTCATTTTTCTTCAAAGAAGCTACGGCAGTTATAGCCGCTTCTGCTTATGCGTTTGTATTTACCTATGTTATGTTAATAATTATAAATTTAATAACAAGAGTAAAGGTTACCGAAACAGAGGAACTGGAAGGATTAGATAATTCCTTACACGGGGAAAAAGCATATGATGAGGGAGCCCTTTAAAAGGATATAGTGATTTTGATAATATTTTTTAAAAAAAGCCGGCAAATATCTGCCGGCTTTTATCTTAATAAAGTTCGGATATTAAAAGTCAAATTCAATACCTTGAGCAAGAGGTAATTCCGAGCCCCAATTTACGGTGTTTGTTTGCCTTCTCATATAAGCTTTCCAAGCATCAGAGCCGGATTCTCTTCCGCCTCCGGTATCTTTTTCCCCGCCGAATGCTCCGCCTATTTCAGCACCGGAAGTTCCGAGATTTACGTTTGCAATACCGCAGTCAGAACCTACTTGCGATAAAAATTCTTCGGCTTCTCTCATATTAAGAGTAAAACAAGCCGATGAAAGACCTTGCGGAACATCATTATTTATTGCAATCGCATTTTCAATGCCTCCGCTGTATTTTATCAAATAAACAATAGGAGCAAATGTTTCTTCCTGAACTATTTTATAATGATTTTCAGCTTCAGCTATACAAGGCATAACGTAATTATCGGATTCATAACCTTTAAGAACCTCTCCGCCGAAAATAATTTTACCGCCTTCTTCCTGTACTTGTTTTACGGCTCTTTCAAACGCTTCAACGGTAAACTTATCAATTACCGGACCTACTAATGTATTATTATCTAAAGGATTTCCTATCTTTTTTGCGACTCCTTCATATGCTTTTATAAATCTGCTTTTTACGTCTTCATAAATACTTTCGTGAATAATGATACGTCTTGTAGAAGTACATCTTTGTCCGGCAGTTCCTACGGTTCCGAAAACGGTAGATCCTACAGCCATAGGAATATCTGCACTTGGTGTAATGATAACGGCATTATTGCCCCCAAGTTCCAGAATTGTTTTTCCGAGGCGTTTTCCTACAATACCGCCTATTCGTTTACCTACTGCCGTAGAACCGGTTGCCGAGATAAGGTGAACTCTTTTGTCTCCCACAAAATTATCTCCCATAACGGAAGATTTTGCAACGATTAAATTGAATACTCCTTCCGGAACATTATTTCTTTTCAAAACATCTTGTATGATGTTCATAGTTGCAATTGCCGTAAGCGGAGTTTTGGATGAGGGCTTCCATATTACAACATCTCCTGCAATTGCGGCAAGTGCAGAGTTCCATGCCCAAACAGCAACAGGGAAGTTGAATGACGTTACTATACCTACTAAACCCAAAGGATGATATTGTTCTCTGAGAACGTGTTTCGGTCTTTCTGACTGAAGATTTACTCCGTTTATTAATCGTGCCTGTCCGACAGCAAAGTCGCAAATATCAATCATTTCCTGAACTTCACCCATTCCTTCCTGAAATATTTTTCCCATTTCATAGGTTACCAAGGCTCCTAAATCTTCTTTGTATTCTCTTAGAGCTAAACCTATTTGCCTTACAACTTCGCCTCTTATAGGAGCAGGAACGTTTCTCCATTCTTTAAAAGCTTCTTGTGCTTTTGCGATAACTTTTTCGTAATCGTCAAGAGTTCCGTTTTGAACTTTTGCAATTTCTTTGTTATTTATCGGAGAAACTGAAGTTGTAATATCGCCTTTTGTCTCAAACCATTCGGTTCCGGTAGTTACACCTTTGTTTACTTCTTTAATGCCCAGTCGTTTAAGGACATCATTAATATTTACATTTGCCATTTTATTTAAATTTATTTACAGTTTTTGCAAAAATATCAATTTATCCCTCATAATTAATAATATTATATGACATTTTTAAAAGATTATTAAAAATATTAACTTTGCCTTTTTTTAAAGATAAATTTTTTTGTATGTTTCTGAAAATTTACGATAAAAATCCGGATATGCGGCAAATCAAAAAAGTTGTTGATTTGTTCAGAAATGAGTCTCTTGTCATAATTCCGACCGACTCTGTTTACGGTATTGCCTGCGATATGAACAGCAGAAAAGCCGTAGAGAAATTGGCAAATATAAAGGGCATAAAACTTAAAGATGCCGATTTTTCTTTTATTTTTGATGACTTAAGCACTGTGTCGGGATATACGAAGCCTATCAGCAATCATATTTTTAAGATTATTAAGAAAAATTTACCCGGACCGTTTACTTTTATTTTGAATGCAAATAATAATATTCCTAATTTTTTTCGGAAAAGTAAGAAAACAATCGGGGTCAGAATTCCGGATAATGAGATTGTCAGAACTATTGTCAGAGAACTCGGAAATCCGATTCTTACAACATCCGTTCATGCCGATGACGAAATAAGGGAATATATGACAGATCCTTCTCTAATTTACGAAAAATATAAAAATATTGCAGATGCCGTTATTGACGGAGGTTACGGGAAAATTGAGGCATCAACTGTTGCTGACTGCACGGGAGATGTTATAGAAATTATCAGAGAAGGAATTGAGCCGCTCAGATACTAAAAGTATAATTAAATGATAAAATTATAAAAATGACAGATATAATATTAAATCACAGGTCAATAAGAAAATATAAGTCAGATAAAATTCCGGAAAAAACTTTAGATATTATTCTTAAAGCAGGAATAAGAGCTTCAAATACAGGTAATATGCAGGCATACAGCATTATAGTTACTCAAGATGAAACGAAAAAACAAGAATTATTGCCGTTACATTTTAATCAGGAAGCAGTAAAACAAGCACCTTTGATTTTAACATTTTGTGCTGATCTAAACCGTTTTACGAAATGGTGTAAATTGCGAAATGCAAATCCGGCATACGATAATTTTTTGTGGTTTTATACGGCAAGTATAGATGCCGTTATTACGGCACAAAATTGTGCATTAGCTGCCGAAGCCGAAGGTTTGGGAATTTGTTATATGGGAACTACGAATTATACAGCCGAAAAAATTATTGAAGTTCTTAAACTTCCTAAAGGGGTAATTCCGGTTACGACCTTAACCGTAGGTTATCCGGATGAAG
>JALSMF010000437.1 GCA_026987795.1 Bacteroidales bacterium | reverse complement strand
TATCGCATCTATCGTGTGTAATGTTTTCTTTATGAAGAAGTTTATCGTTTCCGGCTAAAATTTCTTTTCCGTCAATAAAGGCTTTTATACCGTGTCCGGAGATCTCGGTAACATCTTCTATTCTTTCCTTATCAATATCGCTTTTGTATGCTTCGAGAACGGATTTTGCTATGGGATGATTCGAATTGTATTCGGCATAAGCGGCATATTCCAGAATTGTATCTTTATCGAAATTATTTGCAGGAACAATCTCTGAAATTTTAAACTCTCCTTTTGTTAATGTCCCCGTTTTGTCAAAAACAACAGTTTTAACTTGTGTCAGAGCATCAAGAAAATTAGAGCCTTTAACTAAAATTCCTCTTTTTGATGCTCCGCCTATTCCTCCGAAATAACCCAGAGGAATGCTGATAACCAAAGCACAAGGACAAGAAATTACCAATACGACCAATGCCCGGTATATCCAATCTTCAAAGGTTGCACTGCTGATAAGTAAGGGAGGAACAACGGCAATCAATAATGCTCCGAAAACGACAAAGGGGGTGTAATATTTGGCAAAAGTCGTAATAAATTTTTCGGTTTTGGCTTTTTTAGAACTTGCATTTTCAACCATTTCCAGTATTTTAGAAACCGAAGATTCTCCGAAAGGTTTTGTTACTTTCACGGTCAGCAAACCGGATTTATTTATCATACCTGCCGATATATTTTCTTCTTCTTTTATTTTTCGAGGAACACTTTCGCCTGTTAATGCAGAAGTATCAACAAATGATTCTCCTTCGATTATTATACCGTCTAACGGAACTTTTTCGCCGGGTTTTATTTGAATGATATCTCCGGGGTTTACATCTTCCGGAGAAACTTTTTTTACCTCGTTTCCGGAAACAAGATTTGCATAATCCGGTCTTATTTCTAAAAGTGCTTTTACTGATTTTCGCGAACGATTTACGGCAATATCCTGAAAAAGCTCACCGAGAATATAAAATAACATAACGGCAACTGCTTCCGGCATTTCATCAATGGCAAAAGCTCCGAGTGTGGCAATTGTCATCAGAAAATGTTCGTTAAACACCTGTCCTTTTATAATATTTTTTACAGCCTTCGTTATAACATCCCAACCTGATATAAGCCATGCGGTTACAAAAAGCAAATATTCGGCAAAGCGATAAGGTGTATTGTGTAAAAAGTCTTGAAAAATAACTCCGGGAATGATTAGAACCAGACCTGCAAACAGTGTTAGTATTGTTCTCTTATTTTCAGAAAATATACTTTTGTTATCTTCTGTTTTGTCCGAATTTTCTTCAATAATATCAACGTCCGGTTCTAAATCTTTTATTTTTTTCTTTACTTTTTCAAAATCCTCAGTATCCAAAGTTATAGAGCCGGAAGCAAAATTGACGTTAACGAATTTTACTTCTTCAAGTTTTGCCAGCCCGTCTTCAATTTTTGTTGCACATGAAGCACAATCCATGTTTTTTAATTTGTATTTTTTCATTTTTTTCGGATTTAGAGTCCGTAATTTCCGAGAAATGCTTGATTTTAAATAATCACAAGCATTTCTCAGGTAATATTGTTTATTTATAACCGTTTTCCTTCCCGGTTTTAACTCGGTATGCTTTTTCTACACATGCAACATATATTAAGCCGTCTCCGGAATTTAAAGTTCTTCCGTATTCCGAAATAATTTCAATAATTTTATCGATATTTTTGTCTTCTGTTACTAATTCAAGTTTTGCAATTTTACTGTCGGTAATTGAAAACTTTCGGGATACAAAAGCGTTTTCGTCTTGAAATTTGCCTGTTCCTTCAGCTTCGGACAATGTTATATTTTCAAAACCGTTTGCTTTGAGTTGTTCAACAATCGGAACAACTTTTGACGGTCTTATAAATGCTTTAATTTCTTTCATAATTCTTATATTTAATGTTTGTGTTCGGTTTCTTCTTTTTTCATATCAGCTAAGAGATAATAAGCGACATTTAAAACAATTTCGGTATTCTCAGGTAACGGGTTAATCAATGTGATTTCTGTATACCCGTCATCTTTTTGCCCTGTAATTACTTCAGTCATTTTAAATGTTTTAACACTTTGACTTTTTTCACTGTCTTCATCTTTTTCATGTTCGTGCCCGTGCTCATCTTCGTGTTCATGTGCTTCATCTCTTGCTGTTTTGTCAAGAATAAAGATATAAGATTTTGTGCCTTCTGAGACAATTGCACCGTCAGGTAAAGTTTTTGTCAACCTTTTATCAGTATGTAAATGACCGGATATATACATTCCCGGAATTAATTCGGAGACATCTCCGTTAATTTTTGTGTGAATATTTACGGCTCTTATATTCGGGTCGAATTCTTTTCCGATTGCGAAAACTGTTGCCGTAAATTCTTTTTCAGGTTTGTTAGATACGGTAAAATGCACTTTTTGTCCTTTTTTTACAAGATGAACATCTTTTTCATAAATTAGAAAGTCAGCATGTATTGCATCATTATTTGTTATTTCAAAAAGTTTTGTCTGAGCACCGGCATAAGTTCCTCTCCTGATAAAAATTTCATTTACAAAACCGTTTATGGGCGAGACAATGTTTACGCTTGAAGTAATTTCGCCTTTCATTACCGTTTCGTGAGAGATATTTAAAAGCCGTAATCTGGATTTTAAACCTTCATATTTTGCCTTTGCAGTATTGTAATTTGCTTTTGCTTTTTGATAATCTTTTCCGGCACCTACATTGTTCTCAAACAGTTCTTTTTGTCGTTTATACTCTTGCTCTGCAAATTTCAGGTTATTTGCTTTTTCAACAAAGTCTTCCTGTAAAGTTATATAATCGGGATGTTCAAGAACTGCCAAAACTTGTCCTCTTTTTACTTTATCGCCGTGAAAAACCTTTATGTATTTTACGTTTCCGCCCATTATTGCCGTAACTTCGGCAATATCAGAAGGCGAAACTGCTAACTGTCCGTTGGTTTTTACAACAGTCGTAAGGTTTCTCATTTCAAAACTTCCCAATTTCAAATCTAATGCTTTTATTTGATTTTCATTCAGAAAAACAACACCTTTTTGTCCGTGCTCTTCATGTTCTTCCGTTTTTTCATTTTTTGAGTTATTCCCTGAGTTACAGGATAATATAACTGTTGAGATTATTAGGGCAAAACTTATGATTATTTTTGTTTTCATTTTTTATATTTTTTCTGTTTTATATTGTATTTTGTGATAATTAATTTGCAGGATATTTTAAAAGTGTCGATAGTTTAAAATACTCTGCCTGCTTCAATAAAAATTCTTGTTTTGTATTTACGGCTGTTTCAACACTCTGTATAAACTGAATGTAATCGATACTTCCGGACCTGTATGCAATGCCCGATGCCGAAATTTGTTCTTCGGCTAACGGAATCGCTTCATTTTCATAATATTCGATTATATTTTTCAGAACTTTGTATCTGCTCATCAAAGCCGAATATCTTGTGTTAAGTTCCAAACTTTTTTGTTTGAAATTTTGTTCTGCAATTTTATAATTAATTTTCGATGCTTTAACAGAACCGGATTTTGAGAAGAATATCAAGGGCATTGAAATTCCTGCTTCCCAACCGGAAAAACCGGAAACACCGTCAACGGATTGTCTTAAATAACCGAGATTTATTTTGGGCAAATAACCGGATTTTTCTTTTTTCCACATATATTCGGCAATTTTAACCGAAGAAGAGTAATAATCAAAAACCGGTTTTAAATTCAGACTGTCTTCTGCCGGATATGAATTAAATAAAACATTCTCGGGAATTTCTTCCGCTATATCAAAGCTGTCGTCATACATCAGAAATTTATTCAAATTTTGCAATGACGTTTGATAATTGTTTTCTGCTGTCTGTATGTTTATCTGTAACTCCTTAAATTTTGCCGAAGCCGAAAGATATTCGATTTTAGAGCTTTGCCCGGTTTTGTATTTTAGTTCGGCAGCTTTCATAAATCCTGAATACAAAGTGTCGAGATGTTTCAGTAATTCAAATTCTTTCTTAAAATAAAATACGTCGAAAAAAGTGCTGCTTACTTGCCGAGTTAAAGAAAGTTCCGTTAATTTTTCGGATTTTTCGGCAAAATTTGTTTTTGCATTTGCCAAATTTGATTTTGAAACAATTCCGAAAACATCAATATCGGACTGAGAAATACCGATTTGATTGTAAATACCCGCAAAGCCGCCGGCTGTTTCCTCTTTTCCCGTATAAACGGAAGTGATACCGAAATCATAGGCAGTTTTTTTCAAACTTTTTTGTTTTTCAATTTCGAGCTGAGCGGCTTTAAGCGAAGGATATTTTTCTTTTGCTCTTTCAATTGCTTTATCCAGACTTACAACATTTTTCTGTGCGTTTACGGTTCCGGAAAAACCGATTCCCGAAAGCAATAAAATAATCATTACCGCAGCCGGTTTTATTTTCGGAAATTTTTTATTTTTTCTCTCTTCAACCCATTTGTATAAAATAGGTAAAACTATTAAAGTAAGTAAAGTCGATGTAAGCATTCCGCCGATAACAACCGTTGCCAGAGGACGTTGAACTTCGGCGCCTGCCGATGTTGAAACAGCCATCGGCAAAAATCCGAGAATATCGGTTGATGCCGTCAATAAAATAGGGCGAAGTCGTCTTACCGACCCTTTTTTAATAATATCTTTTATGTTGAATCTACCCTCTGCTTTCAATTCATTAAACCCGCTTATGAGCACCAAACCATTCAGCACAGCAACACCGAAAAGGACAATAAATCCGACACCTGCAGAAATACTGAAAGGCATTCCGCGAAGGTAAAGCGAAAAAATACCGCCGACAGCTGCAAACGGAACGGCAACATAAATCATAAGTGTTTGCTTAAATGATTTTATCGCAAAAAATACGAGCATAAAAATAAGAGCCAAAGCAAGCGGAACAACCATTGTTAACCGGTTTGTCGCTCTTTCCAGGTTTTCGAAAGCTCCGCCGTAGCGAATATAATAGCCTGTCGGCAACTCTAATCTCTCATCCAATGTTTGCTGAATTTCTGTTACAAGTGATTTAATGTCTCTGCCTTCAACATTAATCCCCACATAAGTTCTTCTGTTCGTATTATCTCGGCTGATTTGCATCGGTCCGGGTTGATAGCTGACATCGGCAACTGTTTTAAGCGGTATTTGATTTCCGTCGGGCAGATTTACATATAAATCTCGAATATCATCAATGTTTTTTCTGTGTTTTTCATCTAATCTTACAACTAAATCAAACATTCTCTCTCCTTCGTAGATATTTCCGGCAATGCTGCCGCTGAAAGCGGTTTCAATAATTTCATTAATTTCATTAATATTCAAACCGTATTTTGCCAATTTATTCCTGTCATATTTGACCGTAATTTGAGGTAACCCCCTTGTTGCTTCAGCTTTAATTCCTGCAATACCGTCAATACCTGAAATTAAACCTGTAATTTCTTCGGCTTTATCAGCTAAAATATTTAAGTCATCACCGTAAAGTTTTATTGCCAAATCCTCTCTTATTCCCGTAAGCAACTCGTTAAATCTCATTTCAATAGGTTGGGTAAATTCAAAGTTAATTCCCGGTAAAACACTTACTTTCTCTTTAACTTTTTCTACAAGTTCTTGCTTTGAATCAGCTTTTGTCCATTCGCTTTGCGGCTTAAGTATTACAAATATGTCGGCAATATCAATAGGCATAGGGTCTGTAGGCAAATCTGCCACACCTATTCTGCTTTGTATTGACTCTATTTCATCCGGAAAATTTGACATTACAATTTGTTCTAAGCGCGTAGATGTTTCTACCATTTCGGTTAAAGAAGTCCCCGGTTTTAAAATTGCCTGAAAAGCAAAATCTCCTTCGTCCAGTTTAGGCATAAATTCAGCACCTGTTTTTGAAAATATAAAACCGCTAAAAATTAATAATACTATCGCTCCGGTAATAATCCACTTGCTTTTACTCATTGCCCAATCAATTACGGGCATATATAATTTTTCGATTTTGTTTACCGCTTTTTCACCCCAAGTTTTTTTATCTGTTTTAGGCGGGTTGAGGAATGTTGATGCCATCATCGGAATATAAGTTAAAGACAATAAAGCCACACCGAGAACGGCAAATCCGAATGTCATAGCCATCGGTATAAACATCTTTCCTTCAATGCCTTGAAGTGCTAATACCGGGATAAAAACAATAAGTATAATCAACTGACCGAAAAATGCAGAATTCATCATTTTGCTTGCTGATTTATATGCAATTTCATTTCGTTGCGAGTTTGTGATTTTTGTTCCTATGAATTTTTTTCGATGCAGATAAAATATCATACTTTCAATAATAATAACAGCACCGTCAATCAGTATTCCGAAATCAAGCGCTCCGAGGGACATTAAATTTGCCCAAACACCAAAAATATGCATCATTATAAATGCAAATAAAAGAGCCAAAGGTATTGTTGAAGCTACAATTAATCCGCCCCTCAGGTTTCCGAGAAATATTACCAAAATAAAAATTACGATTAGAGCTCCTATTCCGAGATTTTCGGCAACCGTTGATGTTGTGCTTTTTATCAGTTTGCTTCTGTCAAGAAACGGTTTTATGGTAACACCCTCGGGTAATGATTTTTGTATCAGTGAAATACGATCTTTCACATTTTTAATAACATCGTTAGAATTTTCACCCTTCAGCATCATCACAATACCGCCTACAGCTTCACCTTTTCCGTTTTTTGTAAATGCCCCGTATCGCAAAAAACTTCCG
>JALSMF010000436.1 GCA_026987795.1 Bacteroidales bacterium | reverse complement strand
TATTAAACTTAAGGGATATAAAAACCGCTCCTATGTTAAGAAGCAGTAAATAAAGAAGGAGTAATGTGTTATTTTCCGTATAAATATCAGAAAAAAGAGGTGCTGAAAAACCAACTGTTATTGCCAAAAAAAGTAATTCGAACCGATTATAAAACAAAGATAAAATTACGGCAAAAGCCGTTATAATAAAGTAAACGGCAAACACCTGAAAGTCGGTAAAAATATTAAAAGAATAGTAAGAAACGGTAAATGCGACATACAAAATTCCTATACCGCCGCCCATTAAAATAGAACTGAAAGTTTTGTATTTTCGGGAAATAAAATGAGCCGTCAAAATAAACAGAACACTTGCCGCCAATGAAATAAAAAAGCGTCCTGCCGTATTAATATATGCCGAATTTATCGAATGTTTTATAAAAAAACCTGTTCCGAGGATGAATACGGCAATTCCTATATAACTTAAAAAATATTTTCTCAGATATTTTATTGCGGAATCATTTATAAAATCCTGAAAACGTTTTTTTATTTTCAAAAACTTTTTAATTCTTCGATATCCCCGGGTAATTATTTTTACGGACAGTAATGACGAATCGTCATCGTAATATTCATGATTTTCCTGATTTTCTAAAAAATAACTGATAATACTTTCTTGTGCTTTCTTTTGTTTCTTTTGTTCTTCTTCCAATAGTTTTATATCCTTTTTTTTCCGGCTTAGTCCCAGAAAAAAACCGAAACTGAAAACCAAAAGAAGAATTATAATAATTATTAAAACAACTATTATGACGACAAAAGACATAAAAAAATATTAAGTTTTTTTCTTATTAATAAAAAAATCAGTAATTTTTTTTATTGACAGTCCGCCTTTATCAACCCCGAGTATATAACCGAAAGGCTTAAGAGAGTCAACATTGTCACAAATTATTTTTACTACAGCCATAGAAGGAACAACAATAATCATTCCCGGAATTCCCCAAACAGCAGCTCCGGCAATTATGCTTAAGATTGTTATAAAAGGGTTAAGATGAACCTTTCCGCCTACAATACCCGGTGTTAAAATATTATGGTCAATAAGTGAAATTGTAATATAATAAAGTGCCGTAGCCATAGCAACATACGGATTATTTTGTGCAATTAAAGTAAATGTCAGAGGCACAATGCCGCTTACTATTGTTCCGAAATACGGGATAAAAGAAAAACTTGCCGTAATCAGCCCCAAAATCAGCGGATACCGAACGCCGATTATACTTAAAGCCGTTGAGTGGGAAATTGCTAAGATTATAACGACAATCGTAACGCCCGTAACATATTTAATGGTAACTTTTGATATTTGTTTTATTAATGTTTCGGCTAATTCGGCATGCCTTCTTTTTGCCAGTTTATGAATAAAAGTCTCGGCTCTGTTTCTGAAAAAAAGCATAAAAAATGTAAAAATAGGAATAAACAGCAATGCTTCTATCGTACCGGCTATTTTTAAAAAGATAACTTTTGCTTCTCCTTCGGAACCGGCAAAACCGGAAAGTTTTTCTTTTATCCATTCATTTTGGGCTTCCGGGGAGAGGTTAAACTGTCGAGATATAAAATCCTGTAAAGCCGCAAAATTTTCTCCGGCATTTTGCTGTATCATTTTGTCTTCTGCTAATTTTTGAATTTGATTTATTATAATGCTTACTGCTCCGCTTGATACAGCCAAAAGTAACAATACGGAGATTAAAACTGCAAGAACTCTCGGAAATTTTAATTTATATTCCAAAAACGAAGCAACAGGATACAACAAATATGAAAATAAAACGGAAATAGCCAAAGGATACAGTATATGCTTAGCTTGTATAAGTGAATACAATACTAAAACAATAAAAAATAAAATTATTGTTAACCTGAGGATTGCCGGATACTCTCTTAATTTACTCATATTTCAGAAAACAAAATTAACAATTATTTTTTAACCGTTGACAGTATTTTTCCGTCATAAAGAAATGTTTCCAGTTCATCGCCTTTTTTAACGTCTTTTATTGTTCTTAACAGTTTGCCGTTACTTAATGTATAACTGTAACCTGCTTTTAGTATATTGGACGGGTTTGACATATTATTTTTTTGTTCAAATAAAGCCAGCTTATGTTTTTCTTCTCTGAAAAAACTTGAAACGGAATTTTCCAGCTTTATTTTTAATAACTCAAAGTATTGTATTTTAGTATTTATGTCTTTATTAACGGCAGTTTTTAATTTTTCGGGATAACGCTTAAGCTGAAAAATATGCAGGTTGAGTAATTGTTTTATCTTATGTTCATAATCTGTTCCGAGCAGTTCCAATTTGTTTTTTTGGTTCATAATAAGCCGGCTTACCATGAATTTCATACTGTTTCCGAGTTCCGAAATTTTATTTTTATTTTCGGATAAAATATTCTCAACAGAATATGCAAAGTTTTCTGATAGAGAGTTCAGATAATTATAAAATTCAGAAACAGTGTTGATTATATATTCGGCAACTGCGGTAGGGGTATTAAGAGATTCATAAGCAACAATATCACTTATTACGGCATCTCTTTCATGTCCTATTCCGGTAAGCACAGGCAGAGGGAATTGGGCAATATTAACAGCAATTTTGTATGAATCAAACCAGCTTAAATCCGATTTCGAGCCTCCGCCTCTGATGATAACGACAATATCGAAATTCTTTTCTTCCTCATAAATTTTTTCCAAAGCATTTATTACTGAAACTTCTGTTTTTTCGCCTTGCATTGCCGATTCAAAAAGTTTGACGTAAAAGTTAAAAGGGCTTTTGTTCAGTTGATTTATAAAATCACCGTAACCGGCAGCCGTGTCAGATGAGATAACAGCAATTCTTTGAGGAACAACAGGAAAATCAAGTTCTTTATTCATATCAGTAACACCTTCTTCTTCCAGACGTTTGATAATCATTAATCGCTTTTTTTCAATTTCGCCTATTGTATAGGTGGGGTCAATGTCAATAACATTCAGGCTGTAACCGTAAACTTCATGAAAAACGGCTTTTACTGAAATAAGAACTTTTATTCCGGCTTCAAATTTGTGTCCCGTGCTTGTTTCAAAATAAGGCTTGAGCATACTGTATATTCTTGCCCAAATTGTTGCTTTTGCTTTTGCTTTTATATTTTCGTCTTCATCTTTTTCAATAAGCTCCAAATAAGCATGTCCTCTGCTTTCTCTCAGTTCATTAATTTCTGCGACAACGAATATGTTGTCAGAAAAATTTTGCTCAATTTTTTCTTTAACTTGAAAATTAAGTTCTGATAAAGAGATATATTTTTCCAACTCTTAGTGTTTTTTGACGGTTACGCACACAAAAGTAAGAAATTTGACTTAAACCTTCATTACAAAGTGTTGAATTTCTTTTTTTAAAATGAAAATGCAGGATATTAAAAAGACGGTATTAATAATTATTTTTTAGACCTGACTACTCTGAACCCCAAATGCATATTTTTCTTTTTGGGTTCGAGGTATGAGCGTCGTGTAATAAAAAGGTGTTCCATTTTATCTCGTCTTGTGCCGCCCCTGAAAACCCTGTATTCGCCAACATCCGGACCTTTAGGGTTTATAGAGTCGGAGTGCATATAATATGTTGCGTCATATAAATCCCAACACCACTCGGCAACATTTCCGCTCATATCGTATACCCCTGCTTCGTTGGGCAGCAGTTCACCCGATTTATGCTCTTCTCCTTTGTAGTTTTCACTGAACCATGCTACAGAATACGGGCTGTTACTGCCGCTGAATACAAAGCCCTTTGAACGGTCGCCTCCTTTTGCGGCATATTCCCACTCAGCTTCAGTAGGTAAACGATAACCATTCGAATTAAAGTTACAGGTTACTTCAAAAATACCTGCTTTATCGTCTCTTACAATATGGTATGCTTTGTCAAAACCGTCTCTTCTGCTTAACCAGTTACACATCATTACGGCACGTTCCCAAGTTATATTCGTAACAGGAAAACCCTCTTTTCCGTAGGGGTCACTGAAACCCGCAACTTTGCAGAATGCCTTGTATTCATCAAAACTCATTTCGTATTGTGCTATATAAAAAGTGTCGAGCTTTACGGTATGTTTAGGAGTCTCGTCTTTAAATTGTTTGCTGTCGCTGCCCATTTCAAAAGTTCCGCCGTTTATAAGAACCATTTTTATTTTCTTTTGAGAAAACAAATTAAAACCTATGAGTATTGCCAAAAATGTGATATAAACTTTCATTCGCAGTTCTTTAATCATCCTTTATTACATATTTATTTTTGTATTTTAACACAAATTCCTTGCCTTAACGTTAATATTCGTAAAATATTATTTTATAAATCGGCTGACTTATTTAATTTTGTAATCCGTTTTTTCTAAAAATTAATGATATACGTTTCTTCGCATAATATTATCTCATCTTTAGGATTTACATCTTATGAAAATCTTAAAAATATAAGAAACAGAATTTCGGGAATAAAACTCTCGGAAGATACAGAGTTGTCACCCGAAGCTGTTTTCATTTCTCTTGTCTCTTACGATGAAATTGAAAAAAAGTTTTCTGAAATTTCAAAAAAAAGAGAAAAATATACGAAGTATGAAAAGCTTTTAATTTTATCCGTTTCCGATGCAATTAAAGGCTCAAAAATTGACATAAAAAAAGATGATACCGTTTTTATTGTTTCTACAACCAAAGGCAATATAAATTTACTCGAAAAAAGTAAAAAAGACATATTCCCGGTTGACAGACTGAAACTTTGGAAGTCCTCCGAAATCGCAGCTGATTTTTTCGGTAAGAAAGACAATGTTTTGACAATTTCTAATGCTTGTATATCCGGGAGTTTGGCTGTTATAGTTGCACAACGCTTAATAAATTCAGGGAGATATAAAAACGCAGTAGTAGTCGGAGCTGATATTTTATCCGAATTTACTTTGTCCGGTTTTCTGGCGTTTAAAGCTGTCAGTGAGGGAGTATGCAAGCCTTTTGACAGAAACAGGACAGGAATGACCCCGGGAGAAGGTGCAGCAACTATTATACTGACTTCCGAAAAATCTTTATCCGATAATTCAGGGATAGTAATTTCCGGCGGGTCGACAAGTAATGATGCAAACCATATATCAGGACCTTCAAGAACAGGGAAAGAGCTTGCGATTGCTGTTAAAAATGCATTGAAAGAAAGTAATCTGAAGCCTGATGAGATTGAATTTATTTCCGGGCACGGAACTGCTACGCCTTATAATGACGAAACCGAAAGCTTGGCTTTGGAGCTTGCCGGTTTGCAAAATGCGCCTTTAACCGGAATAAAAGGCTATATAGGTCATACATTCGGGGCTGCGGGAATCGCAGAAACCGTTATTGCCTGTGAAGCTTTAAAAAATAACGAGATTTACGGGACGGCGGGTTTTGAAAAAACAGGTGTCAGCGGAAAAATAAATATACAAAAAGAATACAAAAGAACTAAACTGAAAACTGCATTAAAAACCGCATCAGGTTTCGGAGGATGTAATGCAGTTCTTATTTCTGAAAAAGAAAAAAAAATAATAAAAACCGCCGAAGAATCAGAAACAAATCTTGTAATCATACGAAAAACAGTAATATCGGATAATAAAATTACGGTAAATAATAAAGAAGTATATGTTTATTCGGAAAATGAGAAAGATTTCTCCGGTTTTGCAAAATCAGTCTATAAGCATTATAAAATAAAATATCCTAAGTTTTACAAAGCAGATAATTTAAGCAAGCTCGGATTTCTTGCCGCAGAAATTTTACTGAAAGATACTTCTGTTTTATTAAATTATAAAAGTGAAGATATTGCCGTAATTTTATCTAATGAAAGCTCTTCTCTTGATACCGATTTCAAGTATCAAAAAACAATTGACGACAGAGAAAATTATTTTCCGAGTCCTTCAGTTTTTGTTTACACACTTGCAAACATTGTAATAGGAGAAATTTGTATCAGGCATAAAATAAAAGGAGAAAATACCGTTTTTATATCAGAGAAATTCGATAAAAGCTTTATTTTTGATTATGTAAAGACTTTATTTGCAACAGGAAAGGCTAAAGCTTGTATTGTCGGCAGATTAAATTACGGTTTTCCGGACGGAAATTATTATGCAGAACTTTATTTGACAGAAAATAAGATTTAATTTATAATATTGCAGTTTAAATTTAATAACACAACTAAATGGAAAGTTTAATTGAAAAACTGAAAGAACAAATTATTGATGCTTTAAACTTGGAAGATACAGACCCGAGCGAAATAGAAACAGACGAGCCTTTATTCGGCGAAGGATTAGGCTTGGATTCTATTGATGCACTGGAACTTATTGTATTATTAGAAAAAAATTACGGTATCAGAACAGAAAATCCCAAAGAAGGGCAAAAAATATTTTATTCGGTAAAAACAATGGCAGAGTACATAAAAAAACATCAAAAATAGCATTTGACCAAAAAAGTTTACATAACAGGAATCGGAGTAATTTCCGCAATCGGTAATAAAGTGTCGGAAAATTACGAGTCTCTTTTGGCTAAAAAATCAGGAATCGGAGAAATAACCTTTCTTGATACTGTTCATAAAGGAAAAATTCCTGTTGCCGAAGTTAAATTATCCGATAAAGAACTGAAATACAGATTAGGTTTTTCAGATGACGATGCCGTAACCAGAACGGCATTGCTCGGCATAACTGCCGCCAAAGAAGCCCTTAAAAACGCATCTGTTCACAACATGAAAAAATACAGAACAGGTATTGTGTCGGCAACAACGGTTGCCGG
>JALSMF010000435.1 GCA_026987795.1 Bacteroidales bacterium | reverse complement strand
AAAACTACCGTTAAATATCTTGTTCTGTCTTTCGCTGTTTTGCAAAAAAGTTCAAACCTGTCTTCGGTTACAAAATTTTTAAGATATGAAATTAATTCTTCCGTCATTCAAATTGTTTTATTCGGCAAAAATAAAAAATTGTTCTGCCGTATAAAATAAAAAAAGGAATACCGAAGCATCCCTTTTTTCAGTAAGGTGTAAGGATTAATTAATTAACTTTTCTTGTTAAATCAGTTCCTGCTTTAAATTTAACAACATTTTTAGCCGGAATTTTAATTTCTTTACCTGTTTGCGGATTTCTTCCCATCCTTGCTTCTCTTTTAGAAACAGCAAAAGAACCGAAACCTACGAGAGCAACTCTGTCTCCTTTTTTAAGTGCACCTTCGGTAGCTTCAATAAATGCGTCTAAAGCTCTTCTTGAATCAGCTTTTGTTAATCCTGAACCTGCTGCAATAGCATCAATTAATTCTGCTTTGTTCATAATAAAATAATTTTTTTAGTGATTAGATAATAAATTTCTAATGCAAATATAGACTATTTCTGAAAAAATGCAAATTTACGAACGACTTTTTTTCAAGAAAAAAACAATTTCACACTCTCCGTATCCTTTTGTTTACAAGGGGTGCAGAACAACTTATTATATATCAGCCCTTTACAACAAGGACGTTTGTTTGGCATTAATAATCAGCACTATGTATTTTTTTTTACTTTTCAAGCATTTATCGGTATTTCCGTCAGATTTTAAGCTTTTTTCTTTGACCAAATAATTCGTTTATCAATGGTATATTCTATTTTTTCCGATTCTAAAAGCCAAGATATTACTTTCAAGACTTTATTTTCGGCATAGTTTACGGAATCCGTAAGTTGTTCTATGCTTACGGGAGATTTTTTGAGTATTTTTTTCAGCTCTTCATTAATTAAATCAAATTCGTAATTACTTAGTCCCAGCTTGTTCCGCCTCCTGCAAATATCACATTCGCCGCATCTGTAAGGATTTTTCTCTCCGAAATAACTGAGCAGTATTTGACTTCGGCATTTTGCCTTACTTTCGGCATATTGCATCATTGCTTCGGCTCGTTTTACATATCTTTCTTTTCTTATCCTGTAATTTTCTTTTGAAATAAGAAGATTTTTTTCGTCTAATCTTTCAGATATAAAAACAATAAAAGGAACTTTCCTTTGCGGAATATATTTTATTATGTTATGTTCATTTAATTTAAGTAAGTATCCGTAAATAACGTCATTTTTCGTATTTGCCTTTTTTGCAAGATACTCTTCGTCAATTGAAACATAACCGGAAAACAATCCGGTATAGCTTCTTAAAATGAGTTTTATAAAATTATCAAAATGTTTGTTAGCTACCTGATATTTATATAATTCGTTTCTGTCAACCGTAAAAAAAACTTTTGAGGGCGTAAAATCATCTTCGGTAAAATCCAAATAACCTTCGTTTTGCAATATTTTCAGGCTGCTTAAAACAGTATAAACAGGCAATTTAAACTTACTGACAAAGTCCCGCATACTGAAAGCTCTTATTATCCCCTTTCCTTCACCTACAGCCAACTGATAGTAGTTAAAAATTGAATTATAGACTTTTTTTATTTCGCTTATTTCCGGAAAATTTGTTTTTATTCTCTTTTCAAAATTTAGTTTATCAGATTTATGATACAACAAAACAGCATAAGCTGTCTTACCGTCTCGCCCGGCTCTGCCTGCTTCCTGAAAATAGGCTTCGGGGGATTCCGGCAAGTCGAAATGGACTACAAACCGGACATCGGGTTTGTCTATCCCCATACCGAAAGCATTTGTCGCAACCATTATCCTCATTTTACCGTTTTTCCATTGCTTTTGCTTAAAATCTTTAATTTTTGCATCAATTCCGGCATGATAATAATCGGCACTTATTCCTTTTGCAGCAAGATATTTTGCAATTTCAAAAGTTTTTTTTCTGCTGCGAACATAAACAATACCGCTTCCTCTTTCTTTTACTGCTATCTTCAGAAGATATTTTAATTTATCCTCAACTTCACGAACTATATAAATAAGATTCTTACGTTCAAAACTTTTTTTAAACAGATTATATTCTTTAAACAAAAGTTTATCCTGAATATCTTTTGAAACTTCGGGTGTTGCCGTAGCCGTAAGAGCTATAAAAGGCACTTCGGGTTTTATTTTGCGAATATCTGCTATATTCAGATATGAAGGGCGAAAATCGTATCCCCATTGTGATATGCAGTGAGCTTCATCTACGGCAACGAAATTTATATTCATATCCGGCAAACGGGCTAAAAAAATACGCGTTGAAAGACGTTCAGGTGAAAGATAGAGAAACTTATATGCCCCGAAAACGGCATTATTAAGCACTATATCAATCTCACCTTTAGACATTCCCGAATAAACCGCTGCAGCTTTTATTCCCTTTTCTTTTAAATTCTCGACTTGATCTTTCATTAAAGCAATTAGCGGCGTAATAACAAGGCACATTCCTTCTTTTGCTAATGCAGGAATCTGAAATATAACAGATTTTCCGCCTCCCGTAGGAAGTAATGCTAAGACATCCTTATTTTCATCGGCAAGCGATTTAATTACTTCTTCCTGTAAAGGTCTGAAATCCGGGAAACCCCAATACTTGGTTAATATTTGTTTATATGTGCTCAATTTTAAACAAAACGATTTATCAGTTAAACTCTTTTTTAAGTTACGAAAGTTAAATCGTAAAGTTATAAGCAAATTATTAAAAGTCAAAATTGATTTAAAAAAGAAAAATTCTATTACTGACAAGTCAATATTTTTTCTTATTTTGCGTTTAAAAATAAATTTATGTTTATTAAAAGAGTAATATTAATATTGTTTCTGTTCGTTTTCGGAAAAGTTTTTTCTCAAAACGAATATGAATACAGAAATAAAATATATAAAGACGGTATCAAAACCGTGCTTTTTTATCGTATGGGGTGGGAATTTACTTATCCTGTTTTTGAACTTCAATCAGATAAAAAATTAATTCTGACCTTTGATGATTTGAACGAAGATATTACTGATTATTACTATACAATAATTCATTGCACCGCCGATTGGCAAGCTTCCGACTTAAACCCTATCGAATATATTTCAGGTTATGAAGAAGAACAAATAGATAATTTTGAAAATTCGTTTAACACTCTTGTGCAATATACACATTATACGCTTGTTTTTCCTAATGAAAATATGCAACCGGCAATTTCAGGAAACTACCTGCTGCTGGTTTATGAAGATTACGACAGAAATAAGCCCGTTTTGACAAGAAGGTTTTATGTCGTTGATAATAAATTAAAAACGGAAGTAAAAGTGCAGCGTTCTACATTCGTTACTGATATGAACACGTCTCAGGAGCTTGTTATTAAGGTTACGGACAAAAACGGTTATATTACAAATCCTCAGGATGATTTTTCTGTTACGGTGGCTCAAAATAACAGTCAGGACATTATTCTTACGGGATTAAAACCCGATTTTATAAGAGGAGATACTTATCAATTTTATAATCCCCGTATTTTAAAATTTCTCGGCGGAAATGAATTTCGTTATTTTAATACAAAAAGTGTAAAATATGTTAATGACCGAATTATGTCGATACATTTTAAACGACCTTATTATATTTTTGAGCTTGTGAGGGAAGAGCCTGAAAATTCGCTAACCTACAGTTGGGCTCAGGATATTAACGGGGAAATGCTTATAACTGCTGAAAATGTTGAAAATCCGGAGCTTGAAGCAGATTATGTTTATGTTGATTTTTCTTTGCACTACAACAAAACTTTACCTGACGGAGACATATTTGTTTACGGAGCCGTTTCTGACTGGAGCTGTAACGAAACTAATAAAATGACTTATGATTACGGTTCTGAAGATTACAAATTAAGAATGCTGCTTAAACAAGGTTTTTATAATTATGAATATGTTTTTTGTAATTCGGGAAGTTCAGTTCCGGATTTGTCATTAACCGAAGGCAATTATTACCAAACAGAGAATAACTACGCTATATTTCTGTATAACAGACCGCAAGGCGGACAATACGATGAACTTGTAGGATATAAAATTGCTAATTCTTTAAAAATATTCTGATACGGATAATTTTAATCGGCAATAATTTGTTCTGCAATATCGGTTGCTTGTTTTATTCTGTCAGCCAAGCCTACTCCGTCTCTGATACTTCCCGCCAAAAATAAATATTTATTTTCTCTTTCAATCTTTTTTATTGCCGCAAGACGTTTTTCACTGTCTGCTCCGTATTGAGCAATTGCTTTTTTGTGTTTAAAAGCTCTGAACAAATCAGGTTTAAATTCCGATAATCCGAGTAATTCTTTAAGCTCGGGTTCTAAAAATTCTTTAAGTTCGGCTTCAGATAATTCTGCAAGATTTTCTTTTTTTATTCCTCCCGTAAACGTCGTAAACAATGCTCCGCCTTCAGGTGCCCTGTCTTTAAACAAGGTTGACATAAACAGTAATCCTAAAATATTTTTCTTTTCTTTGGACGGAATAAGTCCTCCGAATGCATCCAATTTAATTCCGTTCCATTTTTTAAAGCCTATTGTTATCTCAGTAACTTTTGCATATTTTGTATTTACAATATCCTGTAAAACATTCTTATCGGCAAAAGGAAGTAAATCCGGTAATTCGCTTGCATTAACAGTGCTTACGACAGATGAATATTCCTGTCCGTCAATCAAATAAAAATTGTCGTTTTTAATTATACCGATACTTTTGTTCAACTTTATATTTTCAGTTCCGATTTTTTTAATAATTGCATTTACGATTTGAATAAGCCCTCCTTTTGCAGAAAATACATCTTTTGTAACCTTTTTTTCAATATCGGTTTTAGGTTCTTTGGCTTTTTTAATTGCTCCTTTAATAAAACTTCCGTATTGTTGTTCTAAATTATATAACTTCGGAAGTGCGTATTTTGTAACAAGATAATCGGGATTTCCTGCATATATTCCTGATATGAACGGATCTATGGCATAATCCAGAAAAGATTTTCCCAGTCTGCGAACTACAAGCTCGGAAACAGTTTCGAGCGGGTTATTACCGGGTTTGCGAAAAGGTTCTCCCAATATTCTCAGTTTGTCTTTAAAAGAAAACAGAGGAGTTGTTACTGCTGAAAACAAACCTGAAGGCAAAGCGTGCCATTTGTTATTTTTAAGTATAAGCCTTTTTTTTGCGGAATCATTTGCAAGTTCAAGCTCAAATTTATCTGACAGCTCCTCAAATAAACGCACTGTCTGTGTATTTGACAAAGTTCCTGAGTTTGGTCCTGTTTCAAACAAAAAGCCGTTTTCTGAAACTGTGTTTATAACACCTCCTATATGATTTGATTTTTCAAAGATTCTGAAACCAATACCTGCTTTTTTAAGATAATAAGCTATCGTTAAACCGGTTATACCGCTGCCTATAATTGCAATATTTTTTTTCATTTTAAAAATTAAAACTGTTTATTTCTTTTCTTTTTTCTTAAACCATCCTTTTTTAACTCGTTCTTCCTGTTCAATAACTTCGTGTATTCCCCAAATAAAGATAAAGCCGAATGCGGACATACAAGCAGAGAATAATTTATTTTCCGAAAAAACAGATACTGCTATGCCTGCAATTCCTGATATTAAAAATAAAAACCATATTTTCTTAGTAAAATGATATTCGCCCCAAATACAAAGCCAACGGGCAAAAATTATTGTAATAAAGACAAAAAGTCCGATTACAAAACCTGAAAAATTAATTGTTGTATTTAAAATTTCCGTTGTCATTTTGTATATTTTCTTTTAGGGTTTCTTTTTGCTTGTCCTTTTAAAACTCTTTCGTGTTGTTTAAACATTTCAATTGCACTCCAGAATAAAGCAAAGGCAATTATTCCCGTAATAATTGAATATATATCGCTTAGAAAAAATGAAATGATTAAAAGAATAAAACCGGGAATAAACAATAAATACCAAGCTTCTTTACCTTTGTGGTATTCAAGTTTTGTAACCAGCGGATGACACAGCCCTATAATTAAAAAAGCGACAAAGCCTAACAGCAATCCTTCCCAATTCATAATTTATATTTTACGCAAATATTAAAATATTTTTTACGGATAATGAACAATAATTTATGCTAAAAAACAAAATTTCCGAACATTATTACAATTGCCTGCCAATCAATGCCTTCTTGTCAATGTTCTAAAACACAAATAGTAATACTTGTTATGTAACCTTTGTAACTTTCAGCATATTGGTTTTATGAGAAATATTCATAGGGGTGCTTGCTACGTGAATAACATAATCTCCGGGCTTGATTAATTTTTTTTCTTTCAGAATTTTTGTTGATAAATCAACGGCTTTATCAACGCTGTCAACCTCATCGAACAAAACAGCTCTTACGCCCCACAACATAGACAAAGCACTAAGCAATTCTTTGTGCCGTGTAAAAGCATAGATATCGGCTTTGGGTCTGTACCCTGAAATTGTTGATGCCGTACTTCCTTTTTCCGTAAAAGTAATAATGGCTTTTGCCCCTACTCTTTCTGCCATAATAGAAGCACTGTAACATACATTATCTCTTAAAAAACGAGGAGAATCCGGTTTCGGAGGCAAACCCCTGTTGTAATTATATCTGTTTTTTTCGGTATATTGAATAATGCGGTGCATATTTTCAATTGTCAGAACCGGATATTTCCCCACGGATGTTTCTCCGCTGAGCATTACCGTATCAACACCGTCAATTACGGCATTTGCAACATCGTTTGCTT
>JALSMF010000434.1 GCA_026987795.1 Bacteroidales bacterium | reverse complement strand
CAAAAATACTGCAGAAAGTGATACCGTTAAAGCAGAAACAGTAAAAACGGACACCCTAAAAACAGACACTGTTACAATAATAGGCGTAGGCGATATGATGCTGGGAACAAATTTTCCGACTTCTCCCAATTATTTACCGCCGAATAACGACTGCAGCTCTTTGCTTGCACCGGTTGCGGATATTTTAAGAGATGCAGACGTAACGTTCGGAAATAACGAAGGGGTATATTCGGATAAGCCCGAACTTGCAAGACCTTGTAAAAGCTCAAACTGTTATCGCTTCAGTATGCCCGAAAAATATGTAAATTGTTTTGTTGATGCAGGATTTGACGTTGTAAGCATTGCCAATAATCATCTTGGTGATTTAGGTGAATACGGAAGAAAAAATACAGTGAAAGTTTTGGAACGTGCCGGACTCCATTTTGCAGGACTGACGACACATCCTGTCGATACTTTTACGATTAACGGTATTAAATACGGATTTTGTGCCTTTGCTCCGAATACCGGAACCTGCAAAATAACCGATTATGAACTTGTCAAAAATACCGTTAAAAAATTGAAAGAAGATTGTCAAATAGTGATTGTATCTTTTCACGGAGGTGCAGAAGGAAGCAAACACGAGCATCTTACAAGGCAAACAGAATATTATTTGGGGCAAAACAGAGGTAATGTATACAAATTTGCTCATACAGCGGTAGATGCCGGAGCCGATGTTGTTTTTGGTCACGGTCCTCACGTTACAAGAGCCGTTGAAGTGTATAAAGACAGGTTTATAGCTTACAGTCTCGGTAATTTTTGCACATATCGCCGCTTTAATCTCAGGGGCGTAAACGGAATAGCTCCGATAATAAAAGTATATCTTGATGAAAACGGTAAATTCTTAAAAGGAAAAATAACGGCAACTTACCAAGATAAGATGACAGGAACAAAACTTGACCTGCAAAACCGAGTTATAAAAAGAATGCAGGAGCTTATGCAGCAGGATATTCCCGAAGCGATAATAGAAATTAAAGATAACGGAGACATTGTCTGTAAAAATCAGAACTGATACCTGAAAATTGTGCTGTCTTCAGTTTGGATGCGTTCCTTACGCCCTCTGTAATCAATTATATATACGTAGTCAAGTTTTTTAAAATCTTGGCTTAGTTTTACTTTAATATTGTAAAAAGTGCTTTGTTTATCTTTTTCAAAAGAAAAAACTGTGCCTATTTTAAGATTTTCCGGAAATATTGCCGAGTATCCGCTTGTTACTATCTCATCACCTTTAAAAAGAGATGAATATTCCGGGATATCATAAAGGATTGCATACCTGTAATCTTTTCCGTCCCATTTTAATATTCCGTGATAATTTGTACGCTTAACTTTGGCACTTATCTCAAGCCTTGTATTTAATAAAGAAATAACCGTGCTGTAATGATTCCCGACTATTCCGGTAACTCCGACAATGCCGTTATCCGAAACAACTGCCGAATTTTCTCTTATTCCGTCTTTGATTCCTTTATCAACGGTAATTATGTTGTGTTCTTTTGTTACGGAATTTTTAACAACGTAAGCCGATTTATAGAAATAACCGTAATCTTGTATTTTTGCAGAAAACCGTTCTTCTTTAGGCTGAATAAAACTGATATAATTCCTGAGTTTTTTATTTTCTTTCAGAAGCTTTTCATTTTCTGATTTTAAATTAAAATAAGACGAAATATCATTTACCTTTTTATGCAGGGCTCCCGAAACAGCATTTGCAGAATGTAAAAAAATAAATTCCTTTCCGGTATTTTTTACAATAAGGAAGATTGAGAAAGTTTCTAAAAGCAGAAATAAAAGGAAAAAGTGCCTATTTTTTATAAAGTTCAGAAACTCTCTCATAGGGTAATAAAAGAATAATGTATTTTAATGAATAATATCAGCGTTTCAAAAATTTAAACTTGTCAACATTTTTGAGTGCAATGCCTGTTCCTCTTGCTACGGCATGTAAGGGGTCTTCGGCAATGTGAAATTTTATGTTTGTTTTTTCCGATAAACGTTTATCCAATCCTCTCAGCAATGCTCCGCCTCCTGTCAGGTAAATTCCTTTTTGGTGAACGTCGGCATATAATTCCGGAGGTGTTTTTTCTAAAACGCTTATTATTGCAAATTCTATTTTGGCAATAGATTTATCCAGACAGTGTGCAATTTCTGCATGCGAGATAGGAATTTCTATAGGTAATGCCGTCATTTGATGAGGACCTCTTACAACAAATTTTTCAGGAATATCGTCAATATCCGGCGTCGCTGCACCTACCTCTATTTTAATTCTTTCTGCAGTTCGTTCACCTATTTTTATGTTGTGTTGATGTCGCATATATTCGCGTATATCTTGGGTGAAATCATCACCCGCTATTCTGATAGACTTATTACTGACAATACCGCCTAATGATATTACGGCAATTTCAGTTGTTCCTCCTCCTATATCTACAACCATATTTCCGGAAGGGGCTTCAACGTCAATACCCATACCGAGTGCTGCCGCCATAGGCTCATAAATCATATAAACTTCTCGTGCACCGGCATGTTCTGAAGAGTCTCTGACAGCTCTTATCTCAACCTCTGTGCTTCCGGAAGGAATGCATACAACAAGTTTTAATGAAGGGGAAAAAAACTTCGACTTTGAAGTTCCCATCTTAATCAATTCTCTTATCATAAGTTCTGCAGCCATAAAATCTGCAATAACCCCGTCTCTGAGAGGGCGTATTGTTCTTATGCCTTCGTGTGTTTTTCCCTGCATTTGCTGGGCTTTATGTCCCAAGGCAATTAGTTTGTCTCCTTCACCTATTGCCACAATTGAAGGCTCATCCACAACAATTTTATCATTTTCTATAATTATCGTGTTTGCCGTGCCTAAATCAATTGCAATTTCTTTGTTTAAAAAGTTAAATAATCCCATTTTAATTTTTAATGTATTGTCTTACTGTTAATTATTATTTTTACGTTAAAAAAAAACTCTTCTGACAGAGAAATCGAAGAGTTTTTTTAAAAAAATCTTCTTTTTTCGGCTTATTCGTAGATATGTGTCTCAGCTTTTGAAGATGCTTCTATCATATCATAATATTCTTGGTCTGTCAAATCTTCATAGTAAAAATTGATAGGGTTTACGGGTTTTCCGTTAATCCTTACCTCATAATGCAGATGAGGAGCCTGAGACAATCCGGTGCTGCCTACCAAACCTATTACATCTCCTCTTTTAACATGTTGTCCGGGTCTTACTAAAACTTTGCTCATATGAGCATAGAAAGTCGTATAACCGAAACCGTGATTTATTTTCACAATTCTTCCGTACCCTCCCGAAGAATTACCTGCATGAAAAACGATACCGTCTCCGGCAGCATAAATTTTTGTTCCTCTCGGAGCTGTCAAATCAACCCCGGTATGCATTTTCCATATTTTTAAAATAGGATGAAAACGTCTTCCGAAAGATGAGCCGAAACGTGTTAAATCGTCAAGTGCAATAGGCTGAATTGCAGGAATGCAAGATGCCAGTTTTTCCGTATTTTTTACCAAATCAAAAATCTCATTGTAAGATTCGGATTGAACAAGCATTACTTTAGATAAAATATCGGTTTTTTGAATTGTGTTGTTAAGAATATCCGAGTTCTCTATATTTGTGTATATTTTAGGTCTTACGCTTCCTCCGAAACCGGCTTTTCTTTTCGATGCGGGGACGGGGGGAGTTTGAAATATCATTCTGTAAACGTCATCGTCTCTGTGTTGTAAAACGGCTAATGTTTTTACGGTATAATCCATTTCATTATTTAACAACTCCAGTTTCAGTTTTATATCGTTGTTTTTTGTATCGGCCAAAAAGTCATCCGGACTTTTGATGAAAGATGAAAAAGCATAAAAGAATATAATGCCTAAAACGGATGCAGTCAGGAATTTGGGAATAAATGACTTGAGAAATAACTTTGAGAACTTTATATCTTCTGCCTCGTAGGTTAAAGTTTCCGGGTTAAATCGATATTTACGTTCTTTCATGACAACTTTTTATAATTAATGCCATAGCAAGATAGTGATGTTTTTTCAGGTTGTTGCGAATTAATCTGCAAATTTATATATAATTTATTTAAAATCATAATGTTTCATATAAAAAAATCAAAATTAAAAATATGCCTTTAACTCTATTTTTTATATCTTTGCAAATTATATACCAAAAAGTATGGCAAACATTGCAGCAATAGTAGGAAGACCGAATGTCGGGAAATCAACGCTTTTTAATCGTCTGACGCAACAAAAAAAAGCTATAATACATGAATCAAGCGGGGTTACCAGAGACAGGCATTACGGGCAATCGGAATGGAACGGTGTTGATTTTACTTTGGTAGACACCGGAGGTTATGTTCACGGGTCTGAAGATGTTTTTGAAGGAGAGATAAGAAAACAGGTTTTAATTGCCGTTGAAGAAGCTGACGTTATTTTATTTGTTGTAGATGTAACCGTAGGAATAACTGATTTAGATGAGTCTGTTGCAAAAATGCTGCGAAAAACTGAAAAGCCGGTTTTTTTAACGGTAAATAAAGTTGATAATTCAAGTTTGCAATACGATGCAAATGTTTTTTACAAGTTGGGTTTTAAGAACCTGTATAATATTTCGTCAATAAACGGCTCGGGAACAGGAGATTTACTTGATGAGGTGGTAAAAGCATTTCCCGAAAAAGACACAGAAAACAAGGAAAACGAATTGCCCAGATTTGCTGTTGTCGGACGTCCTAATGCAGGAAAGTCTTCGCTTATTAATGCATTCTTGGGAACAGAAAGAAATATTGTAACCGAAATATCAGGAACAACGCGAGATACTGTTGATACTCGTTTTAACAAATTCGGCTATGAATTTACTCTGGTTGATACGGCAGGACTGAGAAAAAAGAATAAAGTTTTTGAAGATGTTGAATATTATTCGGTTATGCGAGCAGTAAAAGCAATAGAACATTCTGATGTTTGCCTGCTTATGATTGATGCAGAAAGAGGAGTAGAGGCACAGGATTTAAACATTTATAACTTAATAATAAGAAACAGTAAAGGGGTGGTTATACTTATCAATAAATGGGATTTGATAAAAAAAGAAACTAATACGCTGAAAAAATACGAACAGGAAGTAAGAGAAAAATTGGCTCCGTTTAATGATGTTCCGGTGCTTTTTATTTCGGCTCTTACCAAGCAAAGAATATATAAAGCTTTTGAAACTGCATTAAGCGTGTTTGAAAACAGAAAAAGAAAAATTTCAACGGCAGAACTGAACAAAGTTATGCTTGAAGAAATAGAAAATAATCCGCCGCCCGCACATAAAGGAAAATATATTAAGATAAAATACGTTACACAAATACCGACATATTCACCGACTTTTGTGTTTTTTTGTAATATGCCGAAATATGTTAAAGAATCATATAAAAGATTTTTAGAAAATAAATTGAGAGAACATTACGATTTTACGGGTGTTCCTTTAAAACTCTTTTTCAGAAATAAAAAGAAAGAAAAAAAATAAGAAAAATTGCCGAAAAAAATAAACATATTGTATGCTTTTGGTTTAATTGCCTTAATGAGTACTATTACGACTTGTTCTGAAGTAGTACAATACCCTCCCGAACCTGAAATTGAATTTAAACAGGTTCGTTTATTTGATTCTCTGGATTTGTTGGGAGGTAAAAATAAAGTCTGCGAATTAAAATTCGGAATAATTGACGGAGACGGAAATATAGGACTGAGAGACAGTGATACTACAGGTGTATTTCACCCTGACAGCCTGTACTCTAACAATTTGTTTACAACATTATACGAAATAGTCAACGGCGATACCGTTAGGGTTGATTCTGCCAAACAACGAAATTTCAGAGTCCCTTATGTTCAGCCGGAAGGACAGAATAAAACACTTATTGCCGATATTTTTGTCAACATAAATTTTTCTTGTGACGGAGAGGGTAACTTGCCATATGATACAATTTATTTTGATTTTTATATAGTTGACAGAGATTTTAATAAAAGCAATATTCAAAAAACACCTGTAATGAAATTAGATACAACAGGGGTTTTTACGGCATTTAACTCCTTATAATTAAACCTGCTTATAACCCTGCTTGCTTATCAATTGAGTATTTTCGGCGTTTCTGTTTTATTTTTAAAAACAATTTCTTATATTTGATTGCTGAAAAATTAATATTAATCAAAAAAACAGTATTATGAGTAATTACTATCAAAAAGTTAAAGGATACCTTAATGAATTGGGATATTCAATTAATGACGAAAATGAAAAAGAAGGTTATTTTGTAATTGACAAAGAAGAAGAAGGAATAAAAAATATGGTTATTGTGGTTGATGACCCTATTTTAATTATGGAACAAATACTTTTCCGGGTTAAAAATGATAATATTGAAATGTATAAGTCATTATTGAAGAAAAATCACGATATTTTGCACGGAGCATTTGTTTTAAGTGAAGACGGTAAAACTGTTTTGTTCAGAGACACATTGCAAGTTGAAAATCTTGATATGAACGAACTTGCCGGCTCATTAAATTCCCTTTCACTTCTTCTCGGAGAATATTCAGACGAAATTATAGGCTTCTCGTCATAACTCCCGGTACCGTAAATTTAATATTTGCCGATATTGCTTGTTGCAAAATTATATCGGCATTTTTTGTTTTATTTAGTTCACCGTTATTAAATCATTTAAAAAATAAAACCCTCGAGAGGATACTCGAAGGCTTTATTAATTTTATTGCAGTATTTTCTATTTACCTCCTAATAAATACCCTACGGATAATCCGAAGAAAATGTTTTTCTGAGAAGCATCAC